>JAAELR010000179.1 GCA_024226455.1 Paracoccaceae bacterium | reverse complement strand
TAAAGCAGATCTTCGTACCGTAGACGCCGCCGCGCCGGTTCCAGCCGGTCGATGGCGGCAAAGCTGTCGGCGGCGGCGCCAAGCAGATCATAAGCCTGTTCCACCCGCCCGCGCAGCAGGGCGTTTTTGGCCCGCAACTCTGCGGTTTCGGCGGCGATTTCGACCTCTGTCTCGTGCACCCGGCCAAGCATGGCCTCGACCTCTTCAAAGTCGAGTTTCTCGGCGGCGTCCTGTGCCGCGGCCTTGAGGTTGCCTAGCCCCTTGGTGCGCTCATCAATGGCCTCGATCTCTGCCCGGTAGACACGGTATTCCTCGGCCTTCTTGGTCAGGAATTCCCGCAGTTCGGTGTCGGTCCGGGAATGGGCATCGGTGGCGTCGAAGCGGGAGGAGAGCAGTTCCAGTTCATCGCGCGACAGCGTCGGGATCTGGTCGAGCTGTCTGGCGCTGGGGCGGGCGGTGCGAATTGGGTCCAGTTCGGCGTTGGTGATGCCGAGCTCGGTGCAGAGTTTCTGGATCGTGGCCTCTTGCGGGGTCACGCGGGCGTTTTCGATGCGCGAGATGTCGGCCTTGCGGGCCGGGTCGCCGAAGACATCTGACGCCAGGGTTTCCTGGGTCAGCCGTTTCTGGCCGCGTTTGCGTTTGACCAGAGCGCCGAAGGCTTTTTCGTCCAACAACTTTCCACAACCTCGGACAAGTTCCCGCAAGCCGGCCCACACAATTAAAGCGCAACGAATCCCGGGCTGCGAAGGGGCAGATTGGGGCCACTATCAACGAGCGGGGCGCCCTGCTCAAGCGCATAGGAGAAGGTGATGCTTGAGTTTCTGTTCGAAGTTGCAAATGGATGTCTGGTGGAGTGGGCAGGGATGAAGCCCTACCGGTTTTGTTATGCGGGGCTGATGGGGCTTTATGCGGCCGAGTTCTGCGGGGTGCATGACCGGCGGCTATTCGGGCTGGGGGCGGCGCTGTATCTGGCGCTGTATCTGGTGTGAGGGGTCGGTGGGCAGGACTGCCCACCCTACGAGGGGGGCACGCAAAAACCAGCGCCTTGGCGTTGATACGGGATTGCATGAGAAGTCCCATTGGAGCGGGCGATGAGATTCGAACTCACGACCCTTACCTTGGCAAGGTAATGCTCTACCCCTGAGCTACGCCCGCGTCCGTGGGTGAGGCGTCAGATAATGAACCCCTGCCGCCGCTGCAAGCGGAAAATGGGGTTCATTGTTGTCCGTGCACCGAAAAAAAACCTTGCCTGTTGCGACGGAATGCTCTGGCTGGTCCGTTTCAATGACCAGTGGTGGAGAAAACATGCCGACCAGACGCTGTATTCTGGCCGCCGCCCTTCTGGCGCCCGTGGCCGCCCGGGCCGCCTGGGCCCATGACGGGCATGACCTGTCGCGGCTGCAGGCCGAGATCATCGGCACCGGAATTGCCGAAAACGGCTTTGTGCTGCGGATGCGATTGACCAACCGGCGCGATCAGGACGTGGCGCTGCATGCGATTTACACCGATCTTGGAGAGATCGCCGCCGTGCTTCCCGTCAGCCTTGCCCCCGGCGCCAGCGCCGATCTGGCTCTGACGCTGGTGGCGCAGGACTGGCCGGGCATCTTTGCGCTGGTGCTCGATTTCGGCGAGGCCGGTGCCGGCCCGGTGACGGTAATCCCGCTCTGACCCTCAAAACCGCAACAACCTTCCCCCCAAAAAGAGACTCGAGATGGTTCAATTCAGCCGCAGAACCGCGCTTTTTACACTGATCGGCGGAGGGCTGGCCGCCGGCGCCGCTTTCGCCCAGCAGCACCGCATGCGCTATCAAACAGTCACGCAAGGCCAGCCGCTGTCTCTGGTCGCCGCCAACCGCAGCGTTTCGGGCAACCGGGTGTCGATCACAGTTCGCGGCGGCACCCGCGTCATCGCCTGCAACGGTATCCCCGACCACAAGATCGGCAAATTCCCCAACAGCGGCAACCCCAACCGCATCTCTGCCCAGTCCTACCGGTTCAAGATGCCCGTCTCTCCGCGCCAGAACGCCCGCAGCACCGAGAGCGGTCCGGTCCGCCCCGGTGTCGGGCTCAACGGTGTGCCCTTCGACCCCAATGCCGGAGAGTTCTGGCAGGGCAACCCGCGGTCCGGCTGGCGATACGAGGCGCTGAGCGGCGCGGTGGCGCTGGGGGTTGACGCCAACCATGCCCATGTGCAGCCCACCGGCGCCTATCACTATCACGGGCTGCCTATCGGGCTGATGCAGAACCTCGGCTGGTCGGGCAAAAGGGCCTCGCCCCTGATCGGCTATGCCGCCGACGGCTTCCCGATCTACGCCCTGACCGCCGCGGTCAATGGCCGGGTGGTCGAGATGACCAGCTCTTACCGCCTGCGCCGCGGCAACCGCCCCGGCGGCAACCAGCCCGGCGGCAGCTATGACGGCAGCTTTGCGCAGGACTATGTCTACCGAAAGGGCGCCGGAACACTGGACGAGTGCAATGGCGCCTTGGTCAGGACCGCGGAATACCCCCAAGGCACTTATGCCTATTTCCTGACCAGGGCTTTCCCGGTGGTCCCCCGCCGGTTCCGCGGCACGCCGGATGCCTCGTTCCGCCACCAGGGTGGCCCCGGAGGCCCCGACGGTCCGGGCCTTGCACAAGGCCGCCCGCCGAGAAAGCCCTGACCCGTCCCCGGGCGGAGTCTTTCCCCGTTCCCAGCCCGCCCGGTCGGATCGCGCCCCGCCATTGTCTCTGCGGGGCGCGATCCACTTTCGGCTCAGGCCGCGCGGCGCCTTGCCCGCCGGCGCCGTGCGCGCACCAGGTTCAGCACCTCGACGGCACCGGCAAAAACCATCGCGGCATAGATGAAGCCACGCTCTACATGCACGTGGAACCCGTCTGCCACCAGCGCCATGCCAATCATCATCAGAAACGCCAGTGCCAGCATCTTGGTAGAGGGATGAGTTTCGACGAAATTCGCGATCGGCTCGGCGGCGACCATCATTACCAGGATGGCGATGACCACGGCCGCAATCATCACCTCCAGATGATCGGCGATGCCCACCGCGGTGATCACACTGTCAAGCGAAAACACCAGGTCCAGAATGATGATCTGCAAGATCACCGTGGCGAAACCGGCGGCCTTGAGCGCCTTTTCCTCCTCTTCGCCCTCGACCTCGACGAAGATCTCGGTCGCGGCCTTGTAGATCAGGAACAATCCGCCGGCCAAAAGGATCAAGTCGCGCCAGCTGACCTGCTGGTCGAAGGCCCTAAACACCGGCGTGGTCAGCGACGCGATCCATGCGATGGAGGCCAGCAGACCGATCCGCATCACCAGGGCCCCGGCCAGGCCCAGCAGCCGCGCCGAGCGGCGCTGTTGCACCGGCAGCCGCGAGGCTGTGATCGAGATGAAGATCACGTTGTCGACCCCAAGGACGATCTCCAGCACCACCAGTGTCAGAAAACTGGCCCAGACGGCGGGGTCCGACAGCAATTCGTACATCAATGCCTCCTCAGAAGATCGCGTGGCCAATATTGGCAATGGCTGTGAAGGTGAGCATGGTAAAGGTCAGGTACATGCCCCAGACCCGGGCCGGGATCACCTGCGGCGTGCGGCCGAAGCCCCAGGCATGCAGCGCCCGGCCCGCCAGCAGGGTCAGGCCGAATAGATGCACCAGCCAGCCCGGCATGCCCTGCATCTCTGCCAGTGCCAGCAGGATGATACCGATGGGCGCATATTCGGCGCAGTTGGACTGGGCGCGCATCGCCTTGACCACGGCCCTTTCGCCGCCGTCGCCGACAGAGACATTGTGGGTCAGCCGCGCCTGGATCACGCGAAAGCTGAGTGCCACGAGAATGAGGGCGATGAGCCCGGCATAGAGCGGGGTGATCTGCGGCATGAGTCCGGCCTCCGGATCTGTCCGGGGCAGGCTGCGCCCCGGCCCGGTCTTGTCACGGATCGCCCGGTTTCGCCAGACCGGCGCGGTGCCCGGTGCCTTTGGGGGCGTCCTGTCTCGGCGCCTTTACTGCCGTCGGCCATCGGCTGGAACACGGTCGGACCGGCGCGCAGTCCGGATTTGGCGGTGCGCGCGATCGGCAAGTGGGGCGGGCGGTCAGGCACGAGCCTTTCGTTGCCCGCAACCCAGCGCACATGGGCACGCTTCGGTGTATTCGCCCTGCCTTGGCCTGTCACAATTCGCGGGGAGGACATGCGTCGGCCCGGCAAGACTGGCCGGTTCAGGCGGTGCTATATCCGGCGTGATCGCTCCGGTGACCGCTCATTGCGCGCTGCGCGACGCTCTTCGCTCCAAATGCGCCGCGCCAGCGAGGAGAGGCCCGCAGGGCCCGATGAGCGCCGGCTAGTCCAGTTCCACCAGCAGATCCTTGGCGTCGATCTGGCTGCCGGGGCTCACATGCACCGCCTTGACCACGGCGTCACGCTCGGCATGAAGGCCTGTCTCCATCTTCATCGCCTCGATGGTCAGCAGCAGATCACCCTCTTTCACCTCGGCACCCGCAACGGCGGCGACAGAGGCCACCACACCGGGCATCGGCGCGCCAACATGGGCCGGGTTGCCAGTCTCGGCCTTGGGCCGGGCAGCCTTGCCGGCGCTCACCTTGCGGTCGGCCACCCGGATCACCCGCGGCTGGCCGTTGAGTTCGAAAAACACCCGCACATCGCCGTCCTCGTGGGTCTCTCCCACCGCCTGCAGCCGGATCTCCAGCGTCTTGCCCGGATCGATCTCGGCGGTGATCTCTTCGCCCGGCTGCATACCGTAAAAGAAGGTCCTGGTGGGCAGCGTGCGTACCGGGCCATAGATCGTGTGACGCTCGGTATAGTCTGAGAAGACCTTGGGATACATCAGGTAGCCGTTCAGATCCTCGTCATCCACCTCTACGCCCAGCTTCTTGGCGGCCTCGGCGCGCGTCGCCTCCAGGTCCTGGGGCGGCAGCCTGGCGCCGGGGCGCTCTGTCAGCGGCGTCTCTCCCTTCAGCGCCTTTTTCACGATGCCCGCCGGAAAGCCGCCCCTGGGCTGGCCCAGATTGCCACGCATCATGTCGATCACACTGTCGGGAAAGCTGACCTCAGAGCCTGCATCCTCCACATCGGCCCGGCTCAGCCCCTGGCTGACCATCATCAGCGCCATATCGCCCACCACCTTGGAGGTCGGCGTCACCTTGACGATATCGCCGAACATGGCGTTCACATCGGCATAGGTCTGGGCCACCTCGTGCCAGCGCTCCTCCAGCCCCATAGAGCGCGCCTGCGCCTTGAGATTGGTGAACTGGCCGCCCGGCATCTCGTGCAGATAGACCTCGGATGCCGGCGCCTGCAGGCCACTCTCGAAGGCCGCATAATGCGCCCGTACCGATTCCCAATAGTTGGAAATGCGCCGGATCGCGGCGACATCCAGGCCGGTGTCGCGCTCGGTGTGGCGCAGCGCCTCGACCACGGTGCCCAGTGTCGCCTGGCTGGTATTGCCGGAAAACGAATCCATCGCGCAATCGACCACATCGACCCCGGCGTCAGAGGCCGCAAGGATGGTGGCACAGGCGATGCCCGCCGTGTCGTGGGTGTGCAAATGCACCGGCAGGCCGACCTCTTGCTTCAACGTCCGGATCAGGATCCCGGCAGAGGCTGGTTTCAGCAGCCCGGCCATGTCCTTCAACCCCAGAACATGGGTGCCGGCCGCCTTCAGTTCCTTGGCCATGGCGACATAGTATTTCAGGTCGTACTTGGCGCGGTCGGGGTTCAGGATATCGCCGGTATAGCATACGGCGCCCTCCAGCAGCTTGCCGTTCTGCAGCACCGCATCCATCGCCACGCGCATGTTCTCGACCCAGTTCAGCGGGTCGAAGACCCGAAACAGATCGACCCCGGCCCCGGCGGCCTGCCTGACGAAAGACTGCACCACATTGTCGGGATAGTTGGTATAGCCGACCCCGTTAGAGCCGCGCAGCAGCATCTGGGTCATCAGGTTCGGCATCGCCGCGCGCAGGTCGCGCAGGCGCTGCCAGGGGCATTCCTGCAAGAACCGGTAGGCCACGTCAAAAGTGGCGCCCCCCCAGCATTCCATGCTGAACAGCTGCGGCAGGTCGGCGGCATAGTTCGGCGCGATGCCGATCATGTCCAGCGAACGCATCCGCGTGGCCAGCAAAGACTGATGCCCGTCGCGCATCGTGGTGTCGGTGATCAGCAGATCCTTGCGCCCCGCCAGCCAGTCTGCCACCGCCTGCGGGCCCTTGTCGTCGAGGATCTGCTTGGCCCCCGGGGCCATGACGTCGTTTGCCGGTTTCGGCGGTTTCGGCAGTTTCAGGTCCGCCGGCGGGCTTACCCGGCCCGCGGTCTCTGGATGCCCGTTCACCGTGATATCGGCGACATATGTCAATATCCGCGTCGCCCGGTCGCGGCGGGTGCGGAAGGCAAAGAGCTCGGGCGTCTGGTCGATGAACCTGGTGTGATACTCGTTGCTCAGGAAAGTCGGATGCTGCAGCAGGTTCTCGACAAAGGCGATGTTCGTCGACACGCCGCGAATACGGAACTCGCGCAGGGCCCGGTCCATGCGGGCAATCGCCGCCTCGGGCGTCGGCGCCCAGGCGGTAACCTTTTCCAGCAGGCTGTCGTAATAGCGCGTGATCACCGCGCCGCTATAGGCGGTGCCGCCATCCAGCCTGATGCCCATGCCGGTGGCGCCGCGATAGGCGGTGATGCGGCCATAATCGGGGATGAAGTTGTTGCTGGGGTCCTCGGTGGTGATCCGGCACTGGATCGCGTGACCGTCCAGCTTGACATCATATTGCGTCGCCGTCCCGGTGGCCTCGACCAGCGACTTGCCCTCGCTGATCAGGATCTGGGCGCGCACGATGTCTATGCCGGTAACCTCCTCGGTGACGGTGTGTTCCACCTGCACCCGCGGGTTCACCTCGATAAAGTAGAATTCGCCGGTCTCCATATCCATCAGAAACTCGATGGTGCCGGCACATTCGTAGTTCACCGCCCCGGCGATCTTCTTGCCCAGATTGCACAGCTTTTCGCGCTGCGCGCCGCTCAGGTAGGGCGCAGGCGCGCGCTCGACCACTTTCTGGTTGCGCCGCTGCACGGAACAGTCCCGCTCCCACAGGTGATAGATGTGCCCGTGGCTGTCGCCCAGGATCTGCACCTCCACATGGCGGGCGCGCAGGATCATCTTTTCCAGATAGCCCTCGCCATTGCCGAACGCGGCCTCGGCCTCGCGGCGGCCCTCGCGCACCTTGTCTTCCAACTCGTCCGGCCTCTCGATGGGGCGCATGCCGCGCCCGCCGCCGCCCCACGAGGCCTTCAGCATCAGCGGATAGCCGACCTTTTCGGCCTGAGCCGCGATCTGGCCCATGTCGTCGCCCAGCACCTCGGTGGCCGGGATCACTGGCACACCGGCGGCGATGGCTACCTTGCGGGCGCTGGCCTTGTCGCCAAGCGCCCGCATGGTCTCTGCCCTGGGTCCGATGAAAGCGATGCCGTTTGCCGCGCAGGCCTCGACGAAATCGGGGTTCTCGCTCAGCAGGCCATAGCCGGGGTGGATCGCGTCCGCACCGCAGGATTTCGCGACCCGGATGATCTCCTCGATGCAAAGATAGGCCGCGACCGGGCCCATGCCCTCGCCGATATGATAGGCCTCGTCGGCCTTGAACCGGTGCAGGCTCAGCTTGTCTTCCCCGGCATAGACCGCAACCGTGCGCTTGCCCAGCTCGTTGGCGGCGCGCATGACGCGAATGGCAATCTCGCCGCGGTTGGCGATCAGGATCTTCTGGAACTCAGCCATCGGCCCGGCATCCCCCTTTTGCAGTTGCAGCAGTCTCTATGTAGAATCCATGACCGCGTAAAGCGTCCGGGATCGGAATGCGGCATATGGACGGTACCGCTAACAGGCGCTGTGCCGGAAACCGGTTCCGCAGGATGGGTTTTCAGTCCCGCCGCCCGGCCCTGTAGGATGGGTGATTTCACCCATCTACCTGGCTACAACCAGGCAGGACTGTCAGGGGTTTCAATCTAAGGCTGTATTTTCACCAAACACCCTACGCCCCGTACCAGTTAGCGCTACCATTAATAAAAACAAAGCCTTACAGAATGTCCCCATGGGGACACTCAGCGAAACTCGAAAACCTGCTCATTTCCTGCCCCTGAGCCGCCCGGCCAGCCCGTCGAATCCGGCCAGCCCCATCTGGCCCAGATTGCTTTGCATGTCCTCGCGCAGAATATGCACCACATGCGCGGCTCCGCGGGCTCCGAAGGCGGCCAGCCCATAGTGAAACGCCCGCCCCAGCATCACGAAATCCGCCCCCAACGCCAGCGCCCGCAATATGTCGAGCCCGCCGCGGACGCCGCCGTCGAACGCCAGCGGATAGTCCGGCCCCACCGCCGCGCGGATCTCCGGCAGCACTTCGATAGGGGCGGGTGCCGCATCGAACTGCCGCCCGCCGTGGTTCGAGATCCAGACCGCATCGACCCCCTCGTCGCGCATCCGCACCGCATCCCCGGGCACCAGCACGCCCTTGACCATCATCGGCCCGTCCCAGTGCTGGCGCAGCCAGCGCAGATAGTGCCAGTCCGGCGAGGTGCGGATCAGATAGCCGATATGTTTGGTCGAAGACAAAGCCCCCCGGTCGCCGGTGTACTTCTCGATGGTTCGCAGCCGGGGCGTGCCCTGGCGCAGGGTGCCCAGCGCCCAGGCGGGCCGGGCGGCGATCTGGGCCAGGATTCGCGGGCTCAGTTTCGGCGGCGTCGCCATGCCGCCCCTGTTCTGCCGCTCGCGCCGACTGGCGGTGGGCACATCCGCCGTCAGCACCAGCGTGGTAAAGCCCGCGTCGCGAAACCGCGCCAGCAGATCCTTGCGGATCTCGGGGTCGCGTGGCGGGTATAGCTGAAACCAGGCCTCGGGCCCCAGGTGCGGCGCCACCGTCTCTGGCGTCTGTGCTGCCACGGTCGACAGCGAATAGGGGATGCCCTGATCCCGCCCCAGCCGCGCCAGGGTGCGTTCCGCATCCGGCCAGATCAGCCCCGACATGCCCACCGGCGCGATGCCGAAGGGCAGGGGGTAGTCGCGGCCCAGAAACCGGGTGGAAAGATCGGCCTCGACCTCTCCGGCCAGCACCGCCGGGTTGAAAAGCACCTCGGCCAGCTTGTCGCGGCTGCGCCGCATCGCCGCCCCCGAGCCGGTGCCGCTGTCGAGAAACTCCCACACGAAATGTGGCACCCGCCGCCGGGCGCGGGCGGCGAGATCGGAAATCGCGGGGTAGGACTGGTCCAGTTCCATGCTGGTCTGTCTAGACACCTGCAGGCAATTGGCAAGCCCGGCTATCGAACCCGGTGCCGCCTGTCACCATTCCATCTGCGGGTTGCCGTCCCGGTCCCAGATCTGCACCACGGCGCATTCGATCAGGTAGGGCCGGTGCGCCGGATTGCAGACCGTCTCTCCGACGGCGCGGGCCACGGCTTCGTCGGAAAAGCCACAGAACAGTTCGTGCCAGTGCAGCCCTTCGCGGTGCTGGGCGAAGACGTCGAGCGACCAGCCGGCATTGTCGCAGGCGGCGGTGATCAGGCAGTCCTCGGCATAGGCGCCACCGGCAACGCATTCGGCGCGCGCGGCCCGGATGGCGGTTTCGATATCTGGCCCGGTTCCGACCCCGCTGGATTGCTCTGGTGCCTGGGCAAAGGCGATGGACTGGGCGGTCGCGGGGGGCGCCAGGGCGGCGGCCAGGCAGAAGATGCTTGCGCGGATCATGGAATCTCTCCCTGTTCTGTCCTGACGATACCGGCCAATGCCCCAGAGTCACAGGAGAATCTCGCCCTTCGGAACGAAGCAGGAACAATGCTTTTCGTCGCGGCTCTGTTGCGTTAGATTGCCGGCCATGAGCAGTTTTTCCGAAGAAGACGCCTTTGCCGGCGCGGTTTCCCTGTCGCAACGCGCCATGTCGGCGCGTGCTGCACCCTATCTCGACGGCCTGAACCCGGCCCAGCGCGAGGCGGTCGAGGCGCTGGACGGCCCGGTGCTGATGCTGGCGGGTGCCGGCACCGGCAAGACCAAGGCGCTGACCACGCGCATCGCGCATCTGCTGTCGACCGGCAAGGCGCGGCCCAACGAGATTCTCGCGGTGACCTTCACCAACAAGGCCGCGCGCGAAATGAAGAACCGGGTGCAGCGACTGCTGGGTCAGACCGTCGAGGGCATGCCGTGGCTTGGCACCTTCCACGCGGTCTGCGTCAAGCTGTTGCGGCGGCATGGCGAACTGGTGGGGCTCAAGTCGAACTTCACCATTCTGGACACCGACGATCAGGTGCGGCTGCTGAAGCAGCTGATCATCGCGGCCAATATCGACGAGAAACGATGGCCACCGCGGATGCTGAGCGGCATCATCGACCACTGGAAGAACCGCGCCTGGACCCCCGACAAGGTGCCGGTGGCCGAGGCAGGTGCTTTCAACCAGCGCGGGGTCGAGCTTTACGCGCAATACCAGACCCGGCTGAAGGAACTGAACGCGGTCGATTTCGGCGACCTGCTGCTGCACGTGCTGGTGATCTTCCAGAGCCACGACGATGTGCTGACGCAATACCAGCGATGGTTCCGCTTCATCCTTGTCGACGAATACCAGGATACCAACGTGGCCCAGTATCTCTGGCTGCGTCTGTTGGCGGCGGCGCACAAGAATATCTGCTGCGTCGGCGATGACGACCAGTCGATCTATGGCTGGCGCGGCGCCGAGGTGGGCAACATCCTGCGCTTCGAGGCGGATTTTCCCGGCGCCACGGTGGTACGGCTGGAGCAGAATTACCGCTCTACCCCTCATATCCTGGGGGCGGCCTCGGGCGTGATCGCGGCCAACAAGGGGCGGCTGGGCAAGACGCTTTTTACCGAGGCGGAAGAGGGCGACAAGCTGCGCCTGATCGGTCACTGGGACGGCGAGGAAGAGGCGCGCTGGATCGGCGAAGAGATCGAGGCGATGCGGGGCGGCACGCGCGGGTTGCGACCGGTGGATCTGGACGAGATGGCGATCCTGGTGCGCGCCAGCCACCAGATGCGTGCCTTCGAGGACCGGTTCCTGACCATCGGTCTGCCCTATCGCGTCATCGGCGGTCCACGGTTCTATGAGCGCATGGAAATCCGCGACGCCATGGCCTATTTCCGCGTCGCCTGTTCGCCCGATGACGACCTGGCATTCGAGCGGATCTGCAACACGCCCAAGCGCGGCGCCGGCGACAAGGCGCAGCAGACCATCCAACGCGCCGCACGCGGGCATGGTGTATCGCTTTTAGAGGGCGCGCGGCTGGCTGCGGCCATTGGCGACCTGAGCGGCAAGGCCCGAAACGAGATCGCGAAACTGGTGCAGCAGTTCGACCTTTGGCACAGCAAGGTGTTGGACAAATCGAACAATCACATCGAACTGGCCGAGCAGATCCTTGATGAGTCCGGTTACACCGCGATGTGGCAAAATGACAAAACACCCGAAGCGCCGGGCAGATTGGAGAACTTGAAGGAACTTGTGAAAGCCCTTGAACAATTTGAGAATTTGCAGGGTTTCCTGGAACATGTCGCACTGATCATGGACAATGAAACGGATGACGGAGGTTCGAAAGTGTCAATCATGACGCTGCATGCCGCCAAGGGGCTGGAATTTCCCGCTGTGTTCCTGCCGGGCTGGGAGGATGGACTTTTCCCATCTCAGCGATCGATGGACGAGACCGGTCTGAAAGGCCTCGAAGAAGAGCGCCGGCTGGCCTATGTCGGCATCACAAGGGCCGAGGAATTGTGCACCGTCAGCTTTGCCGCCAATCGCCGGGTTTACGGCCAATGGCAATCGGCGCTGCCGTCGCGGTTCATCGATGAACTGCCCGAGGAACATGTCGAGGTGCTGACCCCGCCGGGGCTCTATGGCGGCGGTTATGGCGCGGTGGCGATGGGCGGCAATATCATGGAGCGCGCCGCCAAGGCCGATGGTTACAATTCGCCGGGATGGAAGCGGTTGCAGGCGCGGGCCTCGAACCGCCCCATGGCGCAACCCAAGGAAAGCCGCAACGCGGTGATCAATCTCGACGCGGTCAGCGCCTTCACCCAGGGTGACCGGGTGTTCCACCAGAAATTCGGCTATGGCTATGTCATGGGGATTGAGGGCGACAAGCTGGATATCGAGTTCGAAAAGGCGGGTTCGAAGAAGGTCGTGGCCAAGTTTGTCATGGCCGCTGACCGGGCCGATGATGTGCCGTTCTAGCAGGGCGAACTGGTTTGGTGCGGCCGTCGTGCCTGGTTCTGGCGGCTGCCGCGCCGGGACCGGCCTTGGCGGTCACCGAGGGCGACACCGGGTTTCATTTCGTAGATGCGACCGAGTGTTTCGCGAAAGATGCACGCCCGGTTTCGACCCGCGAACTCTATTTGTCGCCCGGTGCCCCGATGCACGGGGGCGGCACGTCACGAGACAGGCCGTCGGGCGACATGGCGGCGATCCTCTGCAACCTGAGCCCGGGCCAGCATGTCCACCTGTCGCCGGGGATCTATACGCAATCGGCCCTGCTTTCGGGTTTCGGCGCCGGGTCCGCACCGATCCGGATTACCGGCGAACCCGGCGCGGTGCTTGACGGCGGCGGGCGCCGGACCTTCGGCCTGGCGATTGTCGAAAGCCGCAACATCTCTGTCGAAACCCTGAGCTTTCGCCGCTTCACCGACGAGGGGCTGTTTGTCGCGCTGTCGCGCAACATGACCGTCACCGGCAACGTGTTTGCCCAGAACGGTTTTGCCTCGGTCGAACCCGATGCGACCGGAGAGGGGTTCGGGGTGCATGTCTCGGATGTAACGGGGCTGGTGATGACCGGGAATCAGGCCTGGGGAAACGGCCCCACAGAGGCGGCGCGGCGGGCGGGCGTGCTGGGCACGGGGATCGACCTTTACAATGTTCGCGACGCGCTGGTCGCGGGCAGCCGGTCACATCACAACACCGGCGGTGGCATTCTCGTCGAGGATGGCGTGAATATCCGGATCCGCGACAACGAGATCGACCACAATGAGCTGGACGCTGGCGGCGACTATTGGGACGCCGGGCTGTGGATCGACGGCGGCCACCATGTGGTGGCTGCCGCAAACCGGATCTACAACAACAGAGGGCCGGCGATTCAAGTCAGCGACGTCATTACTCACCCCCCCTGCGCGCGCCCTTGGGCGCAATCAGCTTCGACGCCGTCAAACATCTGTTGTTGTGCCGGGTGGAACGACGCCCGCCGCGGCTGGATCTGGATGTTTATCCGTTCCTGCCCAGAACCAACATCGCCACAACGGCGGCGTCATCCTACATGAGCCTGCTCGCGGGAGAGGAGGCATGACAGATGCACCAGAGCTGTTGCTGGCTCATCGCCTCAAGACCTTGCGCCTGCCACCGCAGCTATCTCGTCGCACGCCAATCGCAACCTACACCCTTGAGGCTGGCTTGGTCGTGATACGGCGTGCCGAGCCAGGAGCGCGCGATGGTGACGACGTATCGAGGATCCACGGTCTTCAAAGCACCGCCCCCTCGTGCCCGCCGTCCTTGGTGGCGTAGCGGAGAACCGCGTCCTGGCCGGGGATGTGCGGGAAGCCCCGGAAATTGGCGGTGTTGGCGAACTTCGTGCTGCAGGTCTCGATCCGCTTGTCGCATCCCGCGCGGATGGTGAAGGCATCGCCCTCGGCGATCGCGCGCACCGGCGCCTCGAGCAGTGTCAGCACCGCAATACCGTCAGTCAGGTCATGTGCAATGACCTCCGCTCGCCGCCCGGCATTGGCCCCGCTGGTCCATTCGACGGTGCCAAAGGTGAACCAGCCGGAAGTAAAACTGCCGAGCCCCGAGGCGGTGAACGCCCGGTCGCGCAGCAGATCAATGGCGGCTCCGCTG
>JAAELR010000178.1 GCA_024226455.1 Paracoccaceae bacterium | reverse complement strand
GCGGATCTATCACAAAGGCATAAAAGTCTCCAACACCGAGATGGCCGCCCTCGACATCACTGGCGACGAATTCCATCCTGAATGGAACTACACAATCAAGCCAAGGACACTGGAAACGTAGCGGTTATCGTTGACGATGCCATTAGAGCACGCCCGGTTCGGGATGGACCGGCAGCGCCAGCGGGACGCTCATCAGCCCTTTCGGGCTTCCTCGCTTCGCGGGGGCACAGACCAGCGAGAAGAGCCTGCAAGGGCTCGACGAGCGGCACCTTCGGGAAATCGCTGCCCGGCGCACGATTTCCTGTCGAAGACCCCTCATGCTCAGGTTCGGCGAACCAACGCACCGGACAGCGCGACGAGGGCGATGGAAACCAGGTAGACCGCCAGCACCAGAACCGCCGCGCCGGCCCCAAACAACCCCAGCGCCGCCTTGAGCGGTTCCATTCCGGGCAGCAACGCCTGCAGCGGCAACAGCAGATTTCCGTCTATGATCACCCAACCCAGCGTCGCTGCGAACAGCCCCATCGCCGCCACCCCGGACAGTACAACCGGCACGATGACAAATCGCCCGCCGCGGCGCAGCCGCAGCGCCCGGCGCAGCGCCGCAAACTGGCCACCGATATCCATCTGCATCGCCATCAGGGCCGGTACTACCAGCAGCACCAGCACCATACCGAAGCCCAGCCCGTAGACCAGTGTGATCACCGTGGGTTTCAGGAACTGCGCCTGCTGGCTTTGCTCGTAAAGCAGCGGCGCCAGCCCCAGCACCGTGGTTAGCGTGGTCAGCAGTACGGCCCTGAGCCGATCGCAAACGCCGTCTATGATGGCCGGAACCATGCCGCGGTCGCGGGCGTATTCATCTACCGTCATCACCAGAACCAGACTGTCATTGATGATGATCCCGGTCATGCCTATCAGCCCGACCACCGAGAACATGCTCAGCGGCACATCCCAGTGCATGTGCCCCCACAAAGCGCCCACCAGACCGAACGGGATCACCGCCATCACCACCACCGGCCGGGTCCAGCTGGAAAACACCCAAGCCAGGCTCAGGAATATCCCCAGCAGGCACAGCAGGAACCCGGTGCGCGCATCGCTGAGAAACTCGCTCTCCTGCTCTGCCAGCCCCGACAGGGCCGAGGCGATGCCGAAACGCTCTACCAGGTCCGGCAGGATCGCGTTCTCCAGAGTCGCCATGATCTCGTTGGCCCGCGCCGGGTCGTCCTCGGAAATGTCGCCGGTTACCGACACCAGCCGCAGCCCGTTCTCGCGCCGCACGGTCGAGAATCCCTCGCGCGATGCCACGCTTACGATATCGGCCAGCGCCACGTATTCGCCCGTGCTAGTGCGCATCCGGGCTCGCTCCAGAAAGTCCGCCGTCAGTTCTGTGGCGGGCAGTTCGACCCGTATCGCCGCACTACGCGGTCCATCGGGATAGGTCGCCGCCTCGATCCCGTTCAGCCGGTTGCGCAGCACCCGGCCCAGCCCGTCGATGGTGAAACCCAGCGCCTGGCCCTGTGGGGTCAGTTCCAGGATCAGCTCTTGCTTATCGTAGGCCAGGCTGTCTTCCAGCGCCGAGACCTCGGGGAATTGCGCAAGATCCGCCTTCAACGCTTCGGCGGCCTCTTTCAGCAGGTCGGCATCGGCGCCGTAAAGCTGCACGTCCAGCGCGTCGCCGCCGGGTCCCGACCGGTAGCCTCGGAAACTGACCGTCTCTGCCATCGGATGGTTGCGCACCTCGTCCTGCAGCGCGGCGACGAACTGGAAACTGGAATAGGGCCTGAGATCGGCGTCGATCAGTTCGATGGCGATCGAGCCGAGCTGGAACGCCTCCTTGGTCTCGACGCCACTCAGCCCGCGCCCGGTATTGCCGCCGACCTCGGCGATGACATAGTCCAGCGGATCGGCGCCGTGCTCTGCCTCCAGCCGTGCCGCCACCGCCCCGGTGGCGCGCTGCATCTCGCGCATCATCGCCATCGTGTCGTCACGCGTAGCGCCGGGCGCCATGGCGAAATTGCCGCTGACAGAGGCCCGCTCCGGCGCGTTGAAAAAACGCCATTGCAGGTCGCCGGTGATAAACGGCGCCACCTGGCTGGCGAGGATCACGAAAGCGCCCGCCAGCACCGGGTAGCGGGCCCAGACCACCAGCCGGATGAAGCGGCGAAACACCGTCTCACGAAACCAGATGAAGCCGCCGTTGACAATGCGCGAGGGCCAGTCGTACCAGTGCCGTTTCGCCGAATGCGCGATGGAATGCGCCATGTGGTTGGGCAGGATCAGGAAGCACTCGATCAGCGAGGCGGCCAGCACCATGATCACGGTAAAGGGGATGTCGGCGATCAGGTCGCCAAACCGCCCGCCGATGGCGACGAGCCCGAAAAACGCGATGATCGTGGTCATGGTGGCGGCAAAGACCGGTGGGAACATGCGCCGGGCGGCGTTCTCGGCGGCCTCGACCGGCCCTTCGCCCCGCCGGGCCCGATGGTCGGCATGCTCGCCCACAACAATGGTATCGTCGACCACGATACCCAGCGTGATGATCAGGGCAAAAAGCGACACCATGTTGATGGTCAGACCGGCGGCATACATCATCGAGATGGCGGCGGTCATCGCCACCGGGATGCCGACGGCGACCCAGAACGCGGTGCGAGCGTTGAGGAACAGAAACAGCAGCGTCACCACCAGGCCGAGACCCATCAGACCGTTCCATTTCAGGATGTTGAGCCGCCCGGTGATCGCCTCGGCGCGGGTGCGGATCAGGTCGATGCTGACCGCTTCGGGCAGCGACAATTCCAGCTCTGCCGCGACCTTTTCCACGCTACGCTGGATGCCGATGGCGTCGCCCCGGTCGGACCGGTCGACGCGCACCGAGATCGCCGAGTACTCGCCCACGAAATAGGCACGATCCCGGTCCACCCCGCCGACGATGACGCGGGCGACATCGCCGATGGTCAGCTTGGAGCCATCGGGGCTCGAGCGCAGGACAATGGCGGCGATGGCATCGGCACGGGTCTTGGCGACACCGGTGCGCACCCGGGCATTGGCGCCCTTGACGTTGCCGACCGGGTCGGCCTCTGCCTCTTCGGCGATGGCATCGGCGATCTGGCGCATGGTGACGTTGTTGCGGATCAGCGACAGCGTCGGTACCTCGACCACGGTTTCGGGCGCGGCCAGGCCGCGGATAGTTGTGCGGGTGACGCCGGCGGCGAAGAGCCGCATGACGAATTCGTCCGCGAACCGGCCCAACTGGTCGACGCCCACGGGGCCGGTGATCACCACATCTGTTACCCGGTCGTTCCAGATGCCGCGGCGCACCACCGGATCCTCGGCATCCTGGGGCAGGTTGGTGATGGTATCGACAGCGGCCTGCAAATCGTCGGCGGCACGCGACATGTCCCAGCCGGGCTCGAACTCCAGCACGATCCAGGCAACGCCCTCTTGGCTGGTCGCGACAGAGCTTTCCACCCCCTCGACCGCCAGCAGCGCCGGTTCCAGAAGCTGCACGATGGCGTGGTCCACATCCTTGGCGCCGGCGCCGTCCCAGGTGATGTTGACGGCGACACTGTCGATGATGACATCGGGAAAGAACTGCGCCCGCATGCGTGGAAAGGCGGCGATTCCGGCGGCAATCAGGATCACCAGCAGCAGGTTCGCGGCGGTGCGGTGGCGGGTGAAATAGCTCAGGATGCCGCCGAAGCGCGGGAGACGCTCAGCCATGCGACGGCTCCTGCTGAATGGATTTCTGAAAAAGATCCGCACGCGACCGCATGCTCAGCCTCCCATCCGCGCCTCTATACGTTCTACCATCCGGGCCGGTACATGGGTCTGGCTCAGTTGCTCCAGCACCCGCGTCCTGGCCTCTGCCGGCATACGTTTGTTGCCCTCGACAAAGGCCACCAGTTTGGCCCGGCGCTCGTCGCTCAGCTCGACCATGGCCGGTTCTTCGGGCGCTTCTGCGTCGGCACCGGGCCGGATCGGGCGAACCTTGATCCCTGCCCCCAATAGCGGCGAGCGTTCCGCCACCACCATCCGGTCGCGCAAAGCATGCGCACGCACCAGCACGTCGTCGCCCTGACGCCGCAGCAGTTCGACCTGCGCCACTTCCAGCCGGTCCTCGGCGCCCAGCACCAGAACGGTACCGGAGGCATCCAGCGCCGCCGCCGGCAAGGTGGCGACAAGTTGCAGCTCTGGCTCGTTCACCGCCACGGCGACGAAATCGCCCGGGCGAAACCCGCGCGATGCCTCGAGCCGGGCAAAGAGCAGCCGCCCGGTCTGCCCGTCGCCCACGCTGGCGCTTTCGCGGCTGATCGAACCACTGGCGGTCAGACCCGCACCCAGCGCGTCCAGCGTCACCTCGACACCCGCCGCCTTCAGCGTGCCGTCTGCATCCAGCAGCCGGGTGTATTCAGCGTTCGACACCCGGAACGCCACCTCAAGCGCTGCCGGATCGACCAGCCGCGCCAGGCGCTCGTTGTTCTGCACCAGCCCGCCCTCGACCACCGCCACATCGCTGAGCGTGCCGGAAAACTCGGCGAAAAGCTCGGTCTCGGCCAGCCGGCGTTCGGCCTCTTCCAGCGCAATGCGACGCCGCGCCAGCGCCGTCTCGGCCTGTTCCACCCGCGCCTCGGCCTGGGCCAGCGCCTGGCGGCGCGACAGCACCGCCTGTTTCGCCGCCGCCTCGGCCAGCGCCGCCGTCTCGACCGCCGCGTCGGTGCCGACGCCGCGTTCCGACAGATTCTGCTGCCGCGCCAGCGCCTTGGTACGCAACGCCAGTTGCTCGCGGGCCGAGGCAACGTCATCGCCGGCCAGCGCCAGCGCCGTAACGGCCTCGCGCAAATCCGCATTGGTCTCTGCCAGATCGGTCATCGCCACATCCAGCGCCGATTGCGCGTCCGACGGATCGACGCGCAGCAGCAAATCGCCCCCGGTCACCTGGTCACCCTCCTCGAAACCATCGGCCAGTTCGACGACCCGCCCGGCAGCGGTGGCGCGAACTTCCAGCGTGCGCCGGCTGCGCACCTCGCCGAAGCCGGTCAGCACCGGGGTCACCGTGGCGGGCTCGAAAGCCACGAGATCGACGGCGAAGACCCGCTCTCGGGTGGGGCGGCTGCGCACTTCCTCAGCCCAGCGGGTCTGCAGCGCGGTGCGGATGGATTGTCCGGCATAGGCAAACAGCCCCACCGTCACAAGCAGCAGGAACAGGCCGACAAGAGAACGGCGCAGAAAACGCATATATCCATTTCCCCCATGGCTTTCGCCCACACTCGAGGCTAGCCCAATGTCGGCCAAGTTCCAAGCTCCAAGCTCCAACGCCGTCACGAACTGGCGGCACGGCGAACACGACTAACTCCGGCGCTGATTCTCGTTCAGCCGCGGAAAAATCTCGACAAAGTTGCAGGGCCGGTGACGATAGTCGAACTGGTGGCAGAGAATCTCGTCCCAGGCGTCCTTGCACGCACCCGGAGAGCCGGGCAAGGCGAAGAGATAAGTGCCCTGCGCCACACCGCCCGTGGCGCGGCTTTGCACGGCGCTTGTGCCGATCTTCTGCATGCTGACAATGGTGAACACCGTGGCGAAGGCCTCGATCTCTTTTTCATAGACATCGCGATGCGCCTCGACGCTGACATCGCGCCCGGTCAGCCCGGTGCCGCCGGTCGAGATGATCACGTCGATCTCGGGGTCGGCGCACCAGGCGCGCAGCCGGTCTGCTATCTGGTCACGCTCGTCATGGACGATATCGCGCGTGGCAAGGACATGTCCGGCACCGGCGATCCGGTCGACAAGAGTCTGGCCTGACCTGTCCTCTTCGATGCTGCGGCTGTCCGATACGGTCAGCACCGCGATACGGACCGGGATGAATTCTTTGCTGTCGTCGGTCGGGCTCATGTTCTCTCCATTACGGCAAGGCGCAGGGCAAGCGCGGCGAAGACGCCGGCGCTGACATAGCCCAGGGCACGGGCAAGGCGGGGCGAGCGGGTCATGCGGCGGCCAATGCCGCCCGACGAAACCCCGATTACGCCGTTGATAAGCAAGCCGCCAAGCGACAGGATGACGCCGAAGGCCAGAAACTGTGTCAGCACCGCGCCGCGGGCCGGGTCGATGAATTGCGGGATGAAGGCGAGGATGAACAGCACCACCTTGGGGTTGGTCATGTTGACGATCAGCGCCTCGCGAAAGGGCCGGGCGGCGGCGAGCGTGGCGGGATCCAGCGGGCCGGCGCGCAGGGCCTTGACCGCCAGATAGAGCAGATAGGCCACCCCCGCCCAGCGGATCGCGTCGAAGGCCCAGGGCAACGCCGCGATCACGGCGCCGAGCCCCAGCCCGGCGAGCGCCACATTGGCCATGGCCCCCGCGGCGATGCCCAGATTGGCGGCCATGGCGGCACGCGGGCCGTTGCGCAGACCCTGACCGAGGCAGAACATCATGTCAGCCCCGGGGGTAAGGTTCAACGCCAGCGCAGCGGGGATGAAGGCCAGCAGGACCAGTGGATCGACGGGGATCATATCTCGAACCAGTTCGGGGTGGGACCAAGGTTGACCACGCGGGTGGCGCCGATCCGCGCCCCGGCGCCCCAGCTGTCATGGATATGGCCGCAAAGCGCCAGTTTCGGCTGCACCCGCTTGATGGCGTCGCGGATCGCGGTCGAGCCGACCGAGAGCCGGGTGGATGTCAGATCGGCCACGCCCCTGGGCGGGGAATGGGTGACAAGGATATCGGCGGCGGCGCATTGCGACAGCATCACTGCGGCCTCCAGCTCGGTCAGATCGCAGGACCAGTCGCCAAAGGGCGTGACCGGCACGCCATAGCCGAGGCCGAACAGCGCAAGGTCCCCGATCCGGGTGAAGGTGCCGTGCAGCACCGTTGTGCCCGCATGGGCGGCGGCGTGCAGTTCGTCGACGCTTTCGGCATTGCCGGGAACCACGACGAAGGCCGCCCTGATGCCGCCCAGCATGTTCATCGCCTCGTCCAGCCCGGTACGCGTGTTACAGAAATCACCAGCACCGATCACCAGATCGGCGTCGGCGCTGGCGGCGGCAATGGCCGCGGCACGGTCGTGGGCCAGGTGCAGGTCAGAGAAGGCGAGGATCTTCATGGGTTCAACTCGAACCAGTTGGCCGTGGGACCCAGGTTCACCACACGGGTGCCGCCGATGTGCCCCTCTTGCCCCCAGCAATCGTGGACATGGCCGCACAACAGCAATTGCGGCTGCAGCCGCTGTGCCGCCTCGCGCACGGCCTGCGACCCGATCGATCCCATCTGCGCATGCACATCCGCCACCCCCTTGGGCGGTGAATGCGACACCAGGATATCACAGGCGGTTATCGGGTCCAGCAGGGTGCGGGCCGCATCCTCGGTCAGGTCGGCAGAGCCCCATGCCAGCGGCGGCAGTGGCGGCACGGCACACCCGATACCGGCGACGGTCAGCCCATCGCGGGTTGTCACCCCACCCTGCAGCACCAGCGCCCGGGTTTCACAGCGCAGCGCCTCGGCGGTTTCGTTGTTGCCGCAGACAAAGACGGCTTTGTCTTCAAGCCTGCGCAGCCGGTCCAGGGTCGTGGCCAGCCCGTCATGGCGCTGTGCGAAATCCCCCGCGCCGATCACCAGATCGGCGGTGTCGGCTGCCGCGACGATGGCGTCGCATGCGGCGCGGTCGCAATGAATGTCGGAGAAGGCGAGAATGCGCATCAGAGGGGTCCTTGCTATTGGCCGTCCCGGGCATGACCCAGGACCTCTCGCGACCTGCCCGCCGGGGCCCGGGGCGCGACGGTTTTGCGGTACGACCGCATCAAAGCTGCCTCAGCCGTGCCTGCAGCGTCAGCAGGTCGGCCCAAGCCTCGCGTTTGGCTTGCGGGTTGCGCAGCAGATAGGCGGGGTGGAACATGGCCAGCGCCGGGCGGCCCAGCACGTCGGCCCAATTGCCGCGCAGCCGGGTGATGCCGCGCCGGCCCAGCATCGCCTGACACGAGATATTGCCCATCAGCACGATCGCTTTCGGATCGGCCAGCTCTATGTGGCGCTGGATGAAGGGCAGTATCATAGCGATCTCTTCGGGCTTGGGGTCACGGTTCTGCGGCGGACGCCAGGGCAGGATGTTGGTGATATATAGCGCCTTTTCCGCCTCTGGCGCGTTGCGGGCCATGCCGATGTAGTCGAACATGCGGTCCAGCAATTGCCCGGCACGGCCCACGAAGGGTTTGCCCTGAATATCCTCGTCGCGCCCCGGCGCCTCGCCGATCAGCATCACCTGGGCTGCCGGATTGCCGTCGGCAAAGACGGTATTGCGCGCGCCGCGCTTCAACTCGCAATGCTCAAAACCGGCCAGAGCCTGTTGCAGTGTTTCAAGGCTGTCTGCCGCAGCGGCTGCCTGTTTCGCGGCCTCTGCGGGATCGAAGACCCCGGCCACGAGCGCCGGAGCGGGCGGCGCCACGGGTGCCGGGGCGGGTTTCTTCGGCACGGGCTGCGCGTCGGGCAGTTCATAGCGGTCGACCGGCGCCTCGCAGATCGCCTCGTCGGCGCCCAGCTCGACCTGCCATTCCAGCGCCGCCTTCGCCTGCCAGTAATCCAGTGCCGATTCCATGGCCGCAGGCTAACCCGCCCGGCAGCGGTACCCAACCCGAATCACACCACAAGCGCCCCGTCCGACAGATCGGCCAGATGACCGGCAAAGCCCGGCCCCTCGAAATCGGCGATCCAGCGCGGCACCAGGCCCTTCAGGCGCGGCCCGATGCCGATGAACGGCCAGCCCAGCGCCGCCGTCGCCGCCACGTCCCATTCGCCGTCGCCGACATAAACCACCGGCGCCCCGGCCTGCCCCACACCGGCCAGACAGGCGCGCATGATCCCGGTGCGCTCGGCAGAGATGTCGCTGCTGTAAAGCCATCCCGGCTCGCAGCCGATCCCGGCCTGCTCCAGCTTGGCGGCGGCGGTCACCGACCAGCCGCCGGTGGCCAGCCCGATCCTTGTCTCGGCCCGCGCCGCCAGCCCGGCCAGCATCGCGCCCGCGCCCGGCACCTCGCGGCACGCACCGGGATCGGCGGCCAGGCGCAGGCCAAGCAGATGCGCGAACCGCGCCCGCACCTCTGCCTCACGGTCCCCGGCAACGCCGTTCTCGGCACAGATCTGCGCGAAAATGCCCTTGTCGGTAACGTGTCTGTAGGCGTGCCAGTCCGCGTGGATATGCACCTCGCCCAGCACCTCGCGCACCGCCTGCACGAAGCAGACACTGTCCAGCCGATAGCTTTGCACCAATGTGCCATCGATATCGAAAAGGATATTCATCGGCCCCACCGTTACCGATACGCCGCCGATGGTCCAGCCGCCCTTGCCCGCCGCGGCGCACGCTTTTATAAACCGGTGAAATCAGGACCCCAGCCCATGACCTTCCGCCACCGCCATCTTCTGGGTATCGAACACCTGCCCCCGCAGGACATCACCACGATCCTGGATCTGGCCGACAGCTATGTCGATCTGAACCGCCGCGACGTGAAGCATTCCGACACGCTGGCGGGCCTCACCCAGATCAACATGTTCTTCGAGAACTCTACCCGCACCCAGGCGTCTTTCGAGATCGCGGGCAAGCGGTTGGGGGCGGATGTGATGAACATGGCGATGCAGACGGCATCGCTCAAGAAAGGCGAAACGCTGATCGACACTGCGCTGACGCTGAACGCCATGCATCCCGACCTGCTGGTTGTGCGCCATCCGCAGTCGGGCGCGGTCAACCTTCTGGCCGAAAAGGTCAATTGCGCGGTGCTGAACGCCGGTGACGGGTTGCACGAGCATCCGACCCAAGCCCTGCTTGACGCGCTGACCATCCGGCGCGCCAAGGGCCGGCTGCACCGGCTCACCGTGGCAATATGCGGCGACATCGCGCATTCCCGCGTAGCCCGGTCGAACATTCTTCTGCTGGGCCGGATGGAGAACCGCGTGCGCCTGATCGGCCCGCCGACGCTGATCCCGGCCGGGGCCACCGAATGGGGGGTCGAGGTCTATGACGACATGGCGCGCGGTCTGGCGGGCGCCGATGTGGTGATGATGCTGCGGCTGCAAAAAGAGCGCATGGACGGCGGGTTCATCCCCTCGGAACGAGAGTATTTCCACCGCTTCGGGCTCGACCCGGCAAAGCTGGGTTTTGCCGCCGAGGACGCCATCGTCATGCATCCGGGACCCATGAACCGCGGGGTAGAGATCGACGGCACCATCGCCGACGACATCAACCGCTCTGTGATCCAGGAACAGGTCGAGATGGGCGTCGCCGTGCGCATGGCGGCGATGGATCTATTGGCACGCAACCGGGCGGCAAAACCGGGGGGGGTGTATGTCTGACGCCGCGACCGACCCCGTCCGCCACACCTTTCGCGCTGACCGCGCCACCTATCTGCGCGACAACGCCTGGCTGGCGGCGATGGCGATGGCGGCGGGGATGGCGATCCTCTGGGCCATGGGCAACGCTCATATCTGGACCGGCGCCCTGGGCGGGTTGGCGGCCATAGGCCTGCGCGCCTGGTACATGGCGTCAGAGGAACTGGCCGCCGAATGGCACCTGACCGACGCCCACATCAATGGCCCGCATGGCCGTAGTGCCAAGCTGGCCGAGATCACCGGGCTGAAACGTCTGGCCGGCACCGTTCAGGTGATCACCTCCACCGGCAACAAGCATCTGATCAAGTACCAGGCCGACCCCGCCGGCACCATCGCGCGGCTCGATGCGGCAAGGCAGGGGGCCGCCCAATGATGGCACCGGCCGGGTGGGAGGACAGGCTGCGCCCTGGAGAGAAGGTCCTGGCAGAATGGCGCCCGGTGTTCCGGCTCTATCTTTCCAAGGTCCTTTTTGTGGCCTTTTTGACCACGGTGTTTCTCGGCGGGATCGGAACAGGCCAGCCTTTCTGGTACTGGCCTGTCCTCGCCCTTCCGGCAATGGCGATCTACCTCTTTGTTTTTGATGACTATCTGGAGTGGTACCGTCACAAAGGCGAGCGTTGGCTGCTGACCGATCAACGGTTGCTGCACGCGGGCAGCGATGCTCTGGAAGGCCGGGCCGACCTCGATCTCCGGCGCACGCGGCGGATCAGGCGGTGGATGTGGTGGTCACTGGTGCTGCGTCTCGAAGACGGGAGAGCAATCACCATCAAGTTTCTGCCGGACCGTCGGGCGGTGCGGGACAGGATCGTGCAGGCTCGCGACCGGGCGCAGGAGGCAATACCATGACCGCACCCAAAGACTGGGAGGGCATTCTCGACGAGGGCGAGGCGATCCGGTGGCAGGGCCGCCCCGGCGGGCGGGTGGTCTGGCAGGTGCAGCATGTATTCACCTTCCTCTTCGGCCTGGCATTCGCGGGCTTTGCGGTGTTTTGGATGATCATGGCAAGCAAGGCCGGGGGCGGGTTCTGGATGTTCGGGCTGATCCATTTCTCGGTCGGCGTTGGCCTTGCCGTCGGCCCGCCGTTCTGGAACGCCTGGACCCGGGGCCACACCTGGTACACGCTGACAGACCGCCGCGCCATCATCGCCACCGACACGCCGTTTCTCGGGCGCAAGCTGCAAAGCTATCCGATCGCCGAGGACACCGCGATAGAGTACCAGCCCGGCGATCCCGCCACGATCCATTTCGCCCACGAATACCGCCGTGGCAAAAACAGATCGCGACGCGTCGCCATCGGGTTCGAGCGCATCGAATACGGGCAAGAGGTGTACCGCATGATCCGCGAAATCCAGAAAGGTGCGGAATGAACGACGGGCAAACCATTTCCCCCGGCTGGAGCCGCAAGAACCGCGTTTGCGAGCTGGGTATCGGCTGCCACAATGTCGCCGGTGCAGAGCAGGTGCATCAGCCGATGCAGACCTTCCGGGAAGGCGGCGCATGAGCGATCTCGGCCGCCTCACACGGGTCGATCTGCGCGACATCTGGGAAACCGAGGCGCAGGATTTCACGCCATGGCTGGCGCGTGAGGAAAATCTGACGTTTCTGGGCGAGACGCTGGGCATCGACTTGGAACTGGAAGCGGTGGAAAAGAACGTCGGCCCGTTTCGGGCCGATATCCTGTGTCAGAACACATCGACCAGCGACTGGGTGCTGATCGAGAACCAACTGGAGCGCACCGACCATACGCATCTGGGCCAGCTGATCACCTATGCGGCAGGGCTGGAGGCGGTGACGATCATCTGGATTGCCGCGCGGGTCGCCGATGAACATCGCGCGGCCTGCGACTGGCTGAACGACGTTACGGGCACCGACATACGCTTCTTTGCTTTGGAGGTCGAATTGTGGCGCATCGGCGAAGGCCCCGCCGCGCCGAAATTCAATATCGTGAGCAAGCCTAACTATTGGTCGCGCAATGCCGCTAGTGCGAAGAAAGCGATCGAAGCCGGGGCCCTGTCGCCGACTCGCCAGATGCAACGGGACTACTGGAGCGAGGTGGAAAACCGGATTGCCGATTTGGGTGGCCCGATCAATCCTGTTTCGCCGTTGCCGCAATCTTGGTTGAACCACGGCATCGGCAAGTCGGGCGTGTCACTGGGCTTTTCCATGAAAACACGCGACAAGTGGGTGCGTGCCGGGATCAACCTTGGCGCTCTTTGGGGCAAGTCGGATTTCTCCGAGCTTCAGACGCGACACGACGCCATCAAACAGGATTTCGCGGGCGAACTGGACTGGCAGGAACTGCCTGAAAAACGCGAGAGCCGGGTCTGCGTGACGCTTGCGGACGCCGATCCGTTCGACATCTCGGACTGGCCACGCCAGCATCAGTGGCTTGTCGACAATGCGCTGCGGCTGCACAGGGCTTTCGCACACCGGGTTCGTGCGCTGGTGCGGAATAGATCCACGACGGAAGAGACGGCACAATGAGCGACCTGCTTCTCACCGACGCCCGGCTGGTCGATCCCGAGGCCGGGACCATGGCCACTGGCGCGGTTAGAATTTCGGCAGGAAGAATTGCTGAAATCTTAACGCAACCGACTGAAATCGAAGAGGAAATGCTTCGCGCGCGAAACATCTGCGACTGCGGCGGCAAGGTGCTGGCGCCGGGGATCGTCGATCTGGGCGCCAAGGTCTGCGAACCGGGCGAGCGCCACAAGGAAAGCTTTCGCAGCGCTGGCCGTGCGGCGGCGGCGGGCGGGGTCACCACGATGGTCACCAGACCCGACACCACGCCGGCACTCGACACGCCCGAACAGCTGGAATTCGTTACCCGCCGCGCGGCTCAGGCCGCACCGGTGAACATCCGGCCCATGGCGGCGCTGACCAAGGGGCGCGCCGGGCGCGAGATGGTCGAGATCGGCTTTTTGCTGGACGCCGGCGCCGCGGCCTTCACCGATTGCGACCGGGTGGTCACCGACGCAAAGGTATTCTCGCGCTGCCTGACCTATGCCCGCTCTTTGGGCGCGCTGGTCATCGCGCATCCCCAGGAACCGGTGCTGTCGGCGGGGGCTGCGGCCACCTCGGGCAAGTTCGCCAGTTTGCGCGGCCTTCCGGCGGTCTCGCCCATGGCCGAACGGCTGGGGCTGGAGCGCGACCTGGCATTGGTGGAAATGACGGGCGGGCGCTATCACGCCGACAACCTTTCCAGCGCCGCGGCGCTTGCGGCACTGAAACGGGCCAAAACGGCCGGTCTGGACGTAACGGCGGGCGTCAACGTGCATCACCTGACGCTGAACGAGTTCGATGTCGGCGACTACCGCACCTTTTTCAAGATGAAGCCGCCCCTGCGCAGCGAGGATGACAGGCTGGCCATGGTGCAGGCGGTGGCTGACGGGCTGATCGACGTGATCTCTTCGATGCACACGCCGCAGGACGAGGAAAGCAAGCGCCGCCCCTTCGAGGAGGCCGCCAGTGGCGCTGTGGGGCTGGAGACGCTGCTGCCCGCGGCGTTGCGGCTTTATCACGCCGGGGCTCTGGACCTGCCGCGGCTGTTCGCGGCGCTGTCGCTGAACCCGGCCCGGCGGCTGGGGCTGGAGGCAGGACGGATGGCCAAGGGTGCGCCCGCCGACCTGGTGTTGTTCGACCCCGACGCGCCATTCGTGCTGGACCGGTTCGCACTGCGGTCGAAATCCAAGAACACGCCCTTTGACGGCACCCGCATGCAGGGCCGGGTTCTGAAGACCTGGGTGGCGGGCCGCGAGGTTTACACCGCCACCTGAAACCCCGACTCTCATCCACCCCGGGAAGGAACCGGCATGAGCTACACCATCACCGCCCTACTGGCCTATTTGCTGGGTTCGGTTCCCTTTGGCATCATCATGGCCCGGGCCTTCGGGCTGGGCGACCTGCGGGCCATCGGCTCTGGCAATATCGGCGCCACCAACGTGCTGCGCACCGGCAACAAGCTGGCCGCCCTGCTGACGTTGCTGGGTGACGCGGGCAAGGGTGCCGCAGCGGTGCTGCTGGCGCGCTGGCTGATCGGCGAGGGCCAGGCGGGGCCCGCGGGGCTCTTTGCCCTGCTGGGGCATCTCTTCCCGGTGTTCCTAGCCTTTCGCGGCGGCAAGGGGGTGGCGACCTTTCTGGGCACGCTTCTGGCGCTATCGTTGCCCGCCGGTCTGGCGGCCTGCGCCACATGGGCCGCCGTAGCGCTGGCGATGCGCATCAGCTCGCTCTCGGCGCTGGTGACGGCGGCGCTGGCGCCGCTTTGGGTGGCGGTCTTCTATCACTGGCACGGCGCGGTGCTGGTGGCGCTGATGAGCCTGCTGGTCGTGGCAAAACATGCCGCCAACATCCGGCGCCTGCTGGACGGGACCGAACCCCGGATCGGCAGCAAATAGCGTCTGCTATTGCTGAAGCATATAGGCGGTGATGCGCCCGGCGATCTCGCGGCTGGCCTTGATCGACGGGTGGATGCCGTCGAGCGCGAAATAGCTGGTGTCGCCGCGCGGCACCAGATCCTGGATAGAGATATAGTGGACACCCTCGATCCGCGCCGCCAGCCGGGCGATGCGCGCCTCAAGCTCGTCGCCCTCGTCCTTGCAATGCTCGATGGGCGTAATGATGCCGGGGCTGCGCAGATAGCCGACATAGATCACCTGCGCGCCGCTTTTCTGGATCCTCGCAAAGAGGCTGGGCAGGGCGCCACGGGTTCCGCTCGCCGCAATCAGCCGGTTCATCCGCCGGTCGCAACGGCCACAGCCGCAGCCAAGCCACAGGTCGTTGCCGCCGCCGGTCATCACCACCCAGTCCCATCCCTTGCCGCGAAACTGCGCCGGGATCGACAGCCCCATCGCCCCCGTGATCGGCAGCCTGTAGACCATATGCGCCCCCAGCACCGACCGGTCCACCACCCGGGCCCCGAGCCCTACCTGCAGATAGTCGGCAATCGAACGGCCAGAGATGGCGTGCGAAGCCATCAGCGAATCGCCGATCGCCAGCACCTTGGGGCTCTGCTGGGCCGCGGCACCCGTCGCGATGACGACCGACAAGGTCAGGCAAAACCCAAGGGCAAGCGCCCGAATGGGGGTCCGCACGAATTTGAACATAGCACTAAACACCCGAATAATCGGTCTGTCGAGATAGACCGGCGCCCCCACCGGTGCAGCGCGCTTACCGCATTGCCGCCACAATTGCACCCAAATTTCGACAAATATCCCGAAATGAGAACCGGTTAACCATGAGTCATAACGATTGTCCCCGCCTGCGCATCAATGCGCCTCGGCACGACGGTAAGTGGTGCAACCTGACATGCAAGGGCGTCGGCACCCGGTCAGTGAGTCTCGTGCTCTCCCAGGACCGACACTCGCCTATCGGACCATTTCAGATTGCAGGCGCTTTGCTTCAGGCATCTTCTTCGCAACGTATCCGTGCCGCACGCCGGAACAGTTTTGCCGCGCGTGGCGACAGATGTTGTGAGGTCTCGCTGGCGTCCAACCCACGGATCGCGCAGAAGATCGCCAAAGCCAAGCCCCGGGTCTCTTGCCTCATATACCCCTGCCAACCGGCTTGTTCTGCCCCCGTCATGGAAATCACGCCGAACCCGGCGGTGATGCAATGCAGATCTGTACCTAGCTCTTCGGCCATGAGCCCGCCCGGCAGATCGAGCGACGTTGTCATATGCAACCGATGATGGATGACCTCATGAATCAGCATAGACAGAAACGTCATTGGCATTCGCGTGAGATTTGGATTGTAGGTTACTACCGCGGGTCCGTCCAAAGGGTCCTGCCACGTGCCGCCAACCTCGCCCAGCGCGTTGTAGTCTATCTGATATTCCGCGGGCAGCACGTCCTGTGCGACTACATCCATTTCCTCGGGATCAATCCCCAAATGGCGGGCGATGGCATCGACCAATGCCCTGGCCGTCTTTCGATGATCGCCCGAGGGCGCGGGGAAGTTTCGTTTGGTGGGCAGAATCAGCGGAGTTTCCGGCGTCAGCAATTCGTTCTCGATAGCCCAGTGGAAGTTCTCGACCATCCAGTCGCGGATGTCGTCAGAGACCGAATACCCAAAAAACACCGCATTTCTCCAAAAATCGCTAATGCAATCGTGAGCTTTATTCTGATCTGCGTAGTCGCGCCACCCCCTGGCGTCAATGCGCCTCTGCCCAGTTCGCCCCCTGCCCCGCATCGACGATCAGCGGTACATCCAGATGCACCGCCGGGTGCGCCGCGCCCTGCATCACCTCGCGCACCTTGGCGATAGTGTCGTCCACGGCTGCGTCCTCGACCTCGAAGATCAGTTCGTCATGCACCTGCAGCAGCATGCTTGCGGGCAGACCGGCAATCGCGTCTTCCATCCGGATCATCGCACGACGGATCACATCCGCCGCGGTGCCCTGGATCGGCGCGTTGATGGCGGCGCGTTTGGCAAAGCCCGCATGAGGCCCGCGCGCATTGATCTCGGGCGTGTGGATCTTGCGGCCAAAGAGGGTCTGCACATACCCATGCTCTGTCGCAAATCCCACCGTGTCGTCCATATAGGCCTGGATGCCGGGGAATCGCTCGAAATAGCGGTCGATGAAACCCTGCGCCTCGGCCCGCGGGATGCGCAGGTTGCGCGCCAGACCGAAGCCCGAGATGCCATATATCACCCCGAAATTGATCGCCTTGGCCTGACGGCGGATGTCGGGCGTCATCTGGTCCAACGGTACGTCGAACATCTCGGATGCCGTCATCGCGTGAATGTCCAGCCCGTCGGCAAAGGCCTGTTTCAGCGCCGGGATGTCGGCGATATGGGCCAGAATGCGCAGCTCGATCTGGCTGTAATCCAGCGACACCAGCGTCTTGCCCGGCTCGGACACGAACGCCTCGCGGATGCGGCGGCCTTCCTCGGTGCGCACGGGGATGTTTTGCAGGTTCGGGTCGGTCGAGGCCAGCCGCCCGGTGGACGCCCCGGCGATCGAGTAGCTGGTATGCACCCGGCCGGTCCCGGGGTTGATATGGTCTTGCAACGCGTCGGTATAGGTCGATTTCAGCTTGGCCATCTGGCGCCAGTCCAGCACCCGCCCCGGCAGGTCGTGTTCCGTCGCCAGATCCTCCAGCACGTCCGCCGGGGTCGAGTATTTGCCGGTCTTGCCCTTCTTGCCTCCGGGCAGGGCCATCTTTTCGAACAGGATATCGCCCAGCTGAGCCGGGCTGCCCACGTTGAAGGTCTCTCCGGCCAGCTCATGGATCTCTGCTTCCAGACCCGCCATCTTTTGCGCAAACGCGTTCGACATGCGGCTCAGCGTGTCGCGATCGACGCGGATACCGGTCATCTCCATGCGCTTGAGCACCGGCACCATGGGGCGCTCCAGCGTCTCGTAAACGGTGGTCACCTTGCTTCGGTGCAGTTGCGGCTTGAACCTCTGCCACAGGCGCAGGGTGATATCGGCGTCCTCGGCGGCGTATTTCACCGCGTCCTCGACGGCGACCTTGTCGAAGGTGATCGCCGACTTGCCAGAGCCCAGCAGCGGCTTGATCGGGATCGGAGTGTGGCCCAGGTAACGCTCGCTCAGCAGGTCCATCCCGTGGTTATGCGCGCCGCCATGCAGGGCGTAGCTCATCAGCATGGTGTCGTCGATGGGCGCCACGTCGATGCCGTAGCGGGCAAACATCTTGGCGTCGTATTTCATGTTCTGGCCGATCTTCAGGACGGCATCGTCCTCCAGCACCGGTTTCAGCATGGCCAAGGCCCGATCCAGCCCCATCTGCCCCTCGGCCAGATCGTCGGATCCGAACAGATCGTCACTGGCAGAGGCCCGGTGGATCAGCGGAATGTAGCAGGCCTGCCCCGGCTCGACGCATAGCGAGATGCCCACCAGATCGGCGCGCATCTCGTTCAGCCCGGTGGTCTCTGTGTCCACCGCCACCCAGCCGCGATGGCGGATACGATCAATCCAAACCTGCAGCGCGGTGGCGTCGGCAACACGCTCATATGTCCCGGCATCGAACGCCACCGCCTCGGGCGCATCGGCTTCGGTTTCGCGCGCCTTGTCCTCGATCAACGGCGCCTCGACGCCCAGCGCATCAGCGACACGGCGGCTGACTGTGCGCAACTCCATTTCCTTCAGGAAACCCAGCAACGGCTCTGCCTCTGGGTCCTGCACCTCCAGGTCGTCCAGTCCGAAATCGAGATCCATGGTCTGATCCAGTGTCACCAGTTGGCGGCTGACGCGGATCTGGTCGGCATGTTCGATCAGGGTCTGACGGCGCTTGGGCTGCCTGATCTCTTCGGCCCGGGCCAAAAGCGTGTCGAGATCGCCATAGTCATTGATCAGCAGCGCCGCGGTCTTGACCCCGATGCCCGGCGCGCCGGGCACATTGTCGACGCTGTCGCCCGCCAGCGACTGCACATCTACCACCCGGTCGGGCCCGACACCGAATTTCTGTTCCACCTCCTCGACACCGATGCGCCTGTTCTTCATCGCGTCCAGCATCTCGACCCCGCCGCCGACCAGTTGCATCAGGTCCTTGTCGGAAGAGATGATGGTCACGCGTCCGCCGGCCTCGCGCGCCTGCCGGGCGAGGGTGGCGATGATGTCGTCGGCCTCGAACCCCTCGACCTCGATGCATGAGATATTGAAGGCCCGCGTGGCATCACGGGTCAGTGGGAACTGCGGCACCAGATCCTCCGGTGCCGGCGGGCGGTTGGCCTTGTAGTCGGGGTAGATGTCGTTGCGGAACGACTTGCCGGAATAGTCGAAGATCACGGCGGCATGGGTCGGCGCGTCGGGGCCCTTGTTGTCCTCGATGTATTTGAACAGCATGTTGACGAAGCCGGCCACGGCGCCCACCGGCAGCCCGTCGGATTTGCGCGTCAATGGCGGCAGCGCGTGGTAGGCCCGGAAGATGAAGGCCGAGCCGTCGATCAGATGCAGGTGGCAGCCTTTGCCGAAACTCATGATGCATTTCCCCGGGGCCTGATCGCCCCCTTGTGCCACAGCATTTCGAACCCTGCCAGCCGGTCAGGGCAGAATTGGAGCAATTCCAATCCAACCGGAATCAAGAATTCACCCTCCCCCGTGCCACCAAAGCGAAAGGCGTATGGCATAGGGTGTTGGCGTCCACCCGCCGAATCGTACGCCCGCCGCGCGCAGAACTTCTCCGATCCAGACATTGCAGGTGCGAAAGATGTTAAAGCGTCCCTGGGCCGGGAAGAAAGCATCCGTCCGGGTGAAGCCGTCATGCGGCAACGCCCTGGCACGCCCCGGATCGCGTGTGTTCAGAACCGTATCCAGCAGCGCGCGGTATTGTGCCAGCGACAGCCGCAGCTTTTCGGCTCGCATTTCGGCAGGCAGCGGCCCGGCCACATCGATACGCAGTACCGCACTGTCGCCGAACACGCCCCGCAGTACAGCCGCCGCGTTCACGTCGCTGTAGGTTCCCGTCGTGGTGTAGAAATCATGCGCCCCCCAGCCCACTACAATCCAGGAAACGGCAGGATGCTCTACCGGCACGCCCGCGTTTTTCGCAAAGGCAAATGCCTCGCGGGTATCGGGCGTGGCGGGAAGCAACAGATCATAGTGAATAGGGCCGGAGATCAGCGCGATTTCTATCTTGCCGCCGTCGTCGGGCAAGCGCTCTGTCCTTCCGGGGATCAGTGCTCCGGCAGCGGCGGCCACCAGGTAGACCGCCACAGCCAGAACCAGGGCAAATGCGATGTGTCGAACGATACGCATCACCCAACCATCAATTCCTGCAGGCCTCGGCCTCGCTCGCCTGCACGGATCTCTTGTCGCAGTATTGCATCCAACCTGTGTCCGGCGGGATCATCAGCACGGGGCAGCACGGCAGGCATCAACAATCTCGGGTAGCGGGGTTTGAATGGTCATGGCACAGGGCTCGAATTCCTTTGGGGTTTCGCGGCCAGGATAGCGTACCGGCCAGGGCGGACAAGAGCCGTTGACCGACGGCGCGACGGATATTTGACGCGTCGCCTCGCAACGGGCCCTGAGCGCCCCTTGGGGCGCGAGGCAAACCGGCGGCGCGCCTTGCGCGCCTCAATTTGGCGGGCTGCCGATCAGTCGGTGAACAGCCCGCTATTCGAGGCAATCCTGCGCGCCTTTTCTTTGCCGATCTCCAGGAAGCGCGCCAGCTCCGTCGCATTGACGTCGACGCTGCGCTCCTGGCGCATGCGGTAGACATGGTCGAAACCGGCGTCGCGAATCTGGTCGCTTTCGAAGGTCATGTCGCTGCGGATCGTTGGCAACAGCAATTCGAACGCCTCCTGGCTGGTACGCTCGCCAGCCAGCCCGACCCGTTTGGCGTGTCCCAGAAGATAATCGTCGGTGAAGCTGCACTGCACCTCAAGCAGCCGCGTAGTCGACCGGTCAGAGTAGAAGTCCCGCATCAGGTCGAGATTGCTGGGGTCCAGACAGATCACCATCCGGTCGGTTCCGTAATAGTCAAACAGCATCCGCATCAGCGAGCGGCGGTGCCTGGTGCGTTTACCGATAGTGCGCTGAATGCCGCCGAGATCGGGCAGGTCGGTATTGTCTTCGTTGAACAGATACTCGACGCAGGGCAGCACTGTGGCCTCGCGGATCCCGGTCAGCAGCCGTTTGGCGACATGCCATTTCTTGCACACAACCAGCAGCAGCTCGCGTTCGCGCCCCAGGCTCGATTCGGTCTCCCAGAACCGAGGCGCAAAGCGCCGCCCAATCCGCCCGCGCCCGGCCAGAAACCTGAAAAGGCTCGAACCCTCGTTGGAAACCTTGAACTCTTTGTGGCTGCTGGCATACAGATCGCCGAGCCGCTTTTTCAACTCATGCGCGTCGGCAGATATCTTGCGGGCAAACAGGAAATCCTGGCTGAGCAGCAGGTCGTAGTGGTCGTTGTAGAAGGTCACCGGCATGCCGTAATCGGTGAACATCAGGAAGGTCAGTGTTCTCGCGCGAATCTCATGCTCGGGCACCAAATGCGGCACCAGGGTCTGAAAAAACGTCTCGTCCGGGATCCAGGTGGTTCGAAAGAAGCGGACCACGTCGGGCCGGGCGAGACGGAACTCCAGTATCCACTCGACCGTGCGCCGGCGCAGGCACCACCATTGGCTGCCGATCATGACCTGCAGGTCGGCCGGTATCTTGCGCGACAGCCCCAGTTTGCGCTGCAGGTTGACGTTGGCATAGAACAGGAACTTGTGCTTTCGCTCGTTGAAGAAGTGGCGATAGCGCAGCCGATCGCCCTTCATCCCGGTCTTGATCCAGTCGCTGGCGAAGAAATCGAAGCATTCGATATAGTCGACATCGTCATTATCGAGGAAACTCTTCGCATAGCCCGCCGACTTGATCGACATGCAGTCGCCCGAAAGCATGTAGAAATGCGTCGCCCGCGGAAACGCGTTCACCGCCGCTTCGACCGCCAACAGCGTCGCCTCGACCAGCGACCACTCACCCCAGCCGCATTTCACCCGGCCCTGCACGAAGGCGACGTTGGGGTTGCCCGCCAGCTTGCCGGTGATCCGGACATAATGGTCCGCATTGGCGCTGGCATCGAAATGAATCGAGATGTAATCGCCCGCCGCAGTCAGCCGCTGCGCCTGCTTGATGATCGCCTCGGGGTCCTTGTGACACAACAGTATGAAGGCAATTTTCGCCATTTCGGAAACATTTCCCCGATTTACCACCAATTGTTTGCATAGATATCGTGAACACCCATTGAAAAAACAGTGTTTCTTTGATCTTTTCTGCACAAATTCGTGCGGCCCACCCTCTTGGGCAACAGGCCGCCGAGAAGGAGGCGAAAGACAATGGGTTTTCCCGGCACCTGGATGACTGAAAGCGAGAGCATGGCCTACAGGGTGGTTCCCAAATGCGCCTGCTCGACCATCGGGCAGATCATGTACTATTCCGATCATGGAGAATTCTTCGACGGCGACATACATGACGCCAAGGAAGGCATGCACAAGTGGGCCCTGGACGACAGCCAGGCGAAGATCACCAAAAACGTGCAACAGCACCGGTCCTTCGCCTTCACCTGCGTGCGCAATCCCTATACCCGGGTTCTCAGTTCTTTTTTCGACAAGATCTGCGGCATCCAGCGCAACGGCAAGCGCTATCGCGGCAATCTGGTGCCGCTGCTGACCCAGAAATACGGCGTCGAGGTCGGCGGCGAGGTCGGCAAGCAGGAATTTGACCAGATCCGGTCTTTCCGCCGCTTTCTGCTGTTTGTCCGCGACAGCATCCGCTGGCGGCGCCCGATGGACCCCGACATTCACTGGTCGGCCATGTCGGGCCATGTTTCGACCTTCATCGTCAATGGCGGGCTCTACGATTACATCGTGCATACCGAGAAATTCAACGAGGGCATGCAGGCGGTGCTGGATGCGGTCGAGGTGGCGCATCCGGTGGCGCTGGACAAGATCCCGCGGTTCAACGAATCCGAAGGCCACGGACCCAAGCGCGCCCATCCGGTAGAGGATTATTTCGACGACCTGTCGATGCATCTGGTCTATGAAATCTACAAGCGCGATTTCAACGTGTTCAAATACGATTTCGACAACCCGGGCAACAAGATGCCCATTGCCGAGATCGACCTGGACGAGGTGCACAAAAAGCTGGGCGACTGAAGCGTTGGACCGCTGACCCGGTCAGGCCGGCGCGGGGGGCTTCTGCATCGCCCCGGGGAAATGGTTTGCCAAACGAGGCGGCACGCGGCAGCGCGCTGGCGCCATGATTGACAGCAAGGGACAATCTGCAGCCATGCTTTTCGATACCGTCACCATCCTGCGCGACCTGATTGCCTTTGCCACCGTCTCGACCGACAGCAACCTGGAAATGATCGGCTACCTGGCCCGGCGGCTCGAAGCGGCCGGTGCCCGCGTCGAGGTGATGCAGGACCCGACCGGCGCCAAGGCCAATCTCTGGGCCACGCTGGGGCCGCAAACCGATGGCGGCATCGTGTTGTCGGGCCATACGGATGTGGTCCCGGTCGAGGGTCAGCCATGGACCTCTGATCCGTTCACCCTGACAGAACGCGACGGGCGGCTTTTTGGCCGCGGCAGTTGCGACATGAAGGGCTTCATCGCCGCCTGCCTGACGGCTGCTCCGTATCTGGCAAAGCGCATCACCGACCGGCCACTGCATTTCGCCTTCACCCATGACGAAGAGACCGGATGCATCGGCGCCGGTCACCTGATCGCCGCGCTGCGCGACCGCGACACCCGCCCCGCACTTGCCATCATCGGCGAGCCGACCGAGATGCGTATAATCGAGGGGCACAAGGGCTGCTATGAATACAGCACTGAATTCACCGGGCTCGCCGGGCATGGCTCGTCCCCCGACAGCGGCGTCAACGCGGTGGAATACGCCACGCGCTATATCGCTCGCCTGCTGGCGCTGAGAGAACAACTCAAGGCCCGCACCCCCCTGGGCAGCCGGTTCCAGCCGCCCTGGACCACGATCAATGTCGGGTCCCTGCATGGCGGCGTGGCCCATAACGTGATCGCCGACCACGCCCATGTGGAGTGGGAAATGCGCCCGGTGGTCACCGCCGACGCCGATTTCGTCAAGGCCGACCTGGCCGGTTTTACCACCGACCTGCTGCTGCCGGCCATGCGTGCCGTCGACCCCGGGACCGGCATCGTCACCACCACCATCGGCGAGGTCGCCGGGCTGGAACCGATGCAGGCCAACGCCGCGCGTGACCTTGTGGCGGATCTGACCGGCGCCAACGGCGCCGACGTGGTGCCCTTCGGCACCGAGGCGGGGCTGTTTCAATCGCTGGGCATTGACGTGGTTGTCTGCGGCCCGGGCTCTATCGAACAGGCCCACAAGGCCGACGAGTTTCTGGAACTGCATCAGCTTCAGGCCTGCCTCGACATGCTGTCGCGGCTGGGCGATCGCCTGTAACGTGCGTAACGAACCAGCCAATGTCCGGAATTCCTTACCCCGGCGCCATTTAACTTGCCTCGCGGGCGCCTATCTCTCAGCTTCACCGGTGGGTCATACCCTGGACCGGAAAACATGACGAAATCCCTGCCCACGGTGTTCATTCTGATCACCGTCGCAATCAACAGTATGGGAATCGGGCTGATCATGCCCGTGATGCCCGACCTCATTGGCGAGGTGACGGGCGGCAACCTTGCCAATGCGGCGATCTGGGGCGGCATACTTGCCACCTCTTTCGCGGTGATGCAGTTCCTCTTCGGCCCTGTGGTGGGCAATCTTTCCGACCGGTTCGGGCGCCGCCCGGTGCTGCTGGTGGCGCTTTGCGTGATGGTGCTGGACTATCTGGTGATGGCGCTGGCCGGGGTGATCTGGCTCTTGCTTTTGGGCCGCATCATCGGCGGCATCACCGCGGCGACGCAATCGACTGCCAACGCCTATATGGCCGATATTTCCAGGCCTGAAAGCAAGGCCACCAATTTCGGCCTGATCAGTGCGGCCTTCGGCGTCGGGTTCATCATCGGCCCGCTTCTGGGCGGCGTGATGGGAGAGCTCGGCACCCGCGCGCCCTTCTTTACCGCGGCAGTCCTTGCCGCGACGAACCTGGCTTTCGGCTATTTCGTGCTGCCCGAGACCGTCACCGACCGCATCCGTCGCCGTTTCGAATGGCGCCGCGCCAACCCGCTTGGCGCCTTGCGGCAGATCGGCTCGCTGCCCGGGGCCGGGCGGTTGCTGACGTTGTTCTTTCTCTATCAGGTGGCGTTCTACGCCTATCCGTCGATCTGGGCCTATTTCACCCGAGAGCGATTCGGCTGGGAATCGGGCATGGTCGGGCTGTCGCTGACCGTCTTCGGCATGGCGATGACGCTGACCCAGGGCTGGCTGATCCGCATGGTGCTGGCGCGCTGGGGCGAGGCGCGCACGGTGATCTACGGGCTCGGCTTCAGCCTGCTGTCGTTTTTCCTGCTGTCGGTGATCACCAACGGCACGGTCGCCCTGCTGCTGACACCCATCTCGGCGCTCGGCGCCGTGGTTTCTCCGGCGTTGCAGGGCATGATGTCGCGCACCGTTCCCGATGACGCACAAGGAGAGTTGCAGGGTGTGCTGACCTCGACCGCGGCGGTGTCGATGATCGTCGCCCCGCTGCTGATGACCCAGACATTCGCCTTTTTCACCGCCGAAACCGCGCCCGTCTACCTGCCCGGTGCGCCATTCATGCTGTCGATGCTGCTGATCGTCGCCGGGGCGCTGGTCTTCATCTCACGCCCGCGCGTGGCCACGACCTGAAGGGGTTTTCTGCCCGCGGCCACCGGTATAGACTGGCCGAGCGCGCGGTGCCTATTACAGGAGGATAGCCATGAAGGCCTCGGTCCATACCCGCTTTGGCTCTCCGGACGTGCTGCAATTGCGCGACGTACCGACGCCTCGGCCCGGCCCGAACGACGTTCTGGTCAAGGTCCACACCAGCACCGTGACCCGCACGGATGCCTGCGCCCTGCGCGCGCATCCCTGGTTCATGCGGCCCATGTTCGGGCTGTTTCGCCCCAGACATCCGATCCTCGGTTTCGACTTTTCCGGCGTGGTAGAGGCCGTGGGGCCGCAGGTCACCGGCTTCGCCCCCGGCCAGCGGGTCTTTGGCCTGGCCCCGGACGGCGCCGGGGCGCATGCGGAATATCTTTGCCTGCCCTCCGGCGCGATGATTGCCCCAATGCCCGAAGGTCTGGATTTCGCCCAGGCCGTGCTGTGCGAGGGTGCGTTCTATGCCAACACCTATCTTGGGACCTTCGCGCCGCAGCCCGGCCAGACGATCCTGATCTATGGTGGCTCTGGCGCCATCGGCACGGCGGCGGTGCAACTTGCCAACGCCCGCGGCGCAACGGTGACGGCGGTGGTCGGCACCAAACATCTGGAACTGGCCGAAAGCCTCGGCGCCGACAGGGTGATCGACTACACGGCCGAGGATTTCACCGCGATCCCAGAACGCTTCGACTTCGTGCTCGACGCGGTCGGCAAGACCACCTTTTTCCACTGCCGGCATCTGCTGAAACCCGGCGGCACCTATTCGGCCACCGATCTGGGCCCCTGGTACCAGAACCTGTGGCTGCCATTGTGGTATCGTCGGGGCGGCAAGCAGCGGGTGATCATGCCGATGCCGGTGGAAAGCGCCGAGGCGATGGAATTCATCCGCGCCCGGGTCGCCGCCGACGAGTTGCGCGCGGTGATCGACCGCCACTATCCGCTGAGGCAGATCGCCGAGGCCTACCGCTATGTCGATACGGCGCAGAAAACCGGCATCGTGGTCGTCGATATCGCCCCCGTCGGATAGCGGTGCCCGCAAGCGCCGCCACCCGCGTCGGTTTGGGGCTTGCGGGCGCCTCGCGCCGGTGGTCAATCTGGCGCAACACGCTGCAAGCAAACCGGAAGAGAGCCCATGAAAACGGTCAAGGCGGCGGTCTGCCGCGAATTCGGCAAAGCACTGAGCATCGAAGACATCACGCTGGCCGATCCCGGCCCCGGCGAGGTCGAGGTCGATCTGGCCGCCTGCGCGATCTGCCACTCCGACATCACTTATGCCGATGGCGGCTGGGGTGGCCATCTGCCGGCGGTCTATGGCCACGAGGCGGCGGGCACCGTGACGGCGGTGGGCCACGGCGTAAGCACGCTGGCAGTGGGCGACACGGTGCTGGTGACGCTGATCCGGTCCTGCGGCGCCTGCCCCACCTGCCGCACCGCGCATCCGGCCACCTGCACGGCCCCCTTCGACACGGTGTCGCATCCGATATCCGCGGGGGCTGAACCGGTCGATCAGGGGCTGCGCACCGGCGCCTTTGCCCAAGCCGTGGTGGTCGATGAAAGCCAGGTGGTGAAGATCCCCGCCGACATGCCGATGGACGCAGCCAGCCTGCTGAGCTGCGGCGTGATCACCGGCATGGGCGCGGTGGTCAACACCGCGCGCCTGCGTGCCGGACAAACCTGCGTGGTGATCGGTGCCGGCGGCATCGGGCTGAACGCCATCCAGGGCGCCCGCATCGCCGGGGCCTCGCGTATCGTCGCGGTGGACATGACCGAGGCAAAGCTGGACATTGCCCGCGAATTCGGCGCCACCGACGGCGTGCTGGCGACCGAGGCCAAACCGTGGTCGGCGGCCAAGAAGATCCTCGGAGCCGGCGCGGACTATGTCTTTGTCACCGTCGGCGCGCCCAAGGCTTTCGAGACCGCGACCCGCTATTTGGCCGCACATGGCAAGATGGTGATGGTCGGTATGCCGCATTCCGGCGACATGGTCAGCTACGAGCCCGTGGTGGTCGCCGCCGTGGCACAGCAGATGATCGGCTCGAAGATGGGCGACGTGGTGCTGGCGCGTGACATTCCCTGGATGGTGGACCTGTACCAGCAGGGGCGGCTGAAGCTGGACGAACTGATATCGGGGCGCTGGCGGCTCGAACAGATCAACGAGGCCATCGCCGATACCCGCACCGGCGCGGCGCGGCGCAATGTGATCGTGTTCTAGACCCATGTTCGACTATTCCCTTGTCCACTGGACCACGTTCCTGACTGCTGCGGTGGTGCTGAACCTCGCCCCCGGTCCCGACATCGCCTTTATTCTGGGCCAGACCGCGCGGGGTGGACGGCGGGCCGGCTTTTTCGCGATGTTCGGCATCTGGACCGGAGCGTTCGGCCATGTGCTGATGGCGGCCCTTGGCCTGTCGGCGGTGCTGGCCACCTCGGCCACGGCATTCACGATGGTAAAATGGGTCGGGGCCGCCTATCTGATCTGGCTGGGCATTCAGGCACTGCGCTCTGGTGGCGACAAATATGTGTCCGGCGAGGGCGCGGGGCGGGCGTCCGGCAGCGCCCGGATATTCCGGCAGGGCGTATTGGTGGCGCTGCTCAACCCCAAGGTGGCGGTGTTTTTCCTGGCCTTTCTGCCGCAATTCGTTGTGCCCGGTGCCGGCCCGGTGCCGGCGCAGCTGTTCCTGCACGGGGTTCTCATCATCGTTGTGGCCGCACTGATAGAACCGCCACTGGTGCTGCTGGGCGAGCGCTTGATCGCCGGGATCAAGCGGCGCCCCTCTTTCGGTCTCTGGATGGACCGAGTGCTCGGCACGATGCTGGTGGCTCTGGGTATCAAGCTGGCCCTGTCGGACAGGGCCGGGTAGGTGCATTCGTGAAACTTCAGGATCTCGACATCATCGTCACCGCCCCGCCAGCGCCGGGCTGGGGCGGGCGCTACTGGATCCTCGTCAAACTGACCACAGATACCGGCATCACCGGCTGGGGCGAGTGCTATGCCTCTTCGGTCGGTCCCGACGCGATGACCCATGTGATCCGCGATGTCTTTGCCCGGCACATGCAAGGCGAAGCGCCCGAGAATATCGAACTGATGTTCCGCCGAGCCTATTCCAGCGGTTTCACCCAGCGGCCCGACCTGACGGTGATGGGCGCCTTTTCAGGGCTGGAGATCGCCTGCTGGGACATCCTCGGCAAGCATCTGGACCGCCCGGTCTGGGCCTTGCTTGGCGGTCGCATGAATGACCGCGTGCGCGCCTATTCCTATCTCTACCCGCTGGCGCATCACCGGCAGCCGGAATTCTGGGTCTCGCCTGAAATGGCCGCTGAAAGCGCCCTGGCTCTGGTGGACAAGGGCTTTACCGCAGTAAAGTTCGACCCGGCTGGCCCTTACACGATCCGCGGTGGGCATCACCCGGCGGTGTCCGACATCTCTGCCTCGGTCGCCATCTGTGCCGCGATCCGCGAGGCGGTGGGCGACCGGGCAGATCTGCTCTTCGGCACTCATGGCCAGTTCAATCCCGCCGGTGCAATCCGGCTGGGCCGCGCCCTGGAACCCTACCACCCGCTCTGGTTCGAGGAACCGATCCCGCCCGACAACCTGCTCGATTTCGCCGCCGTGGCCCGGGCAGTGTCGATCCCCATAGCCACCGGCGAGCGGCTGACCACCAGGGCAGAGTTCGCGACACTTCTGCGCACCGGCGGCGCCAGCATCCTGCAACCCGCACTGGGGCGCGCCGGCGGCATCTGGGAGATGAAGAAAGTGGCGGCCATGGCCGAGTGCTTCGGCGCCCAGATGGCGCCGCATCTCTATGCCGGGCCGGTGGAATGGGCCGCCAATATCCAGCTTTCGGTGTCGATCCCCAACCTGGCTGTAGCAGAGACCATCGAGACGGAATTCCACGACGCGCTGATCGGCGGCGCGATCCGGGTCGACAATGGCTTTGTCCCGGCGCCGCAAGCCCCGGGACTGGGGATCGACGTCGACGAGGCGCTGGCGCGGGCGCACCCCTATGACGGCAAGGCCCTGCACCTGGAGATGCAGGAGGCGCCATGCGACTATCAAGGCGGCAACATGTTCGCCGGCGGCGCGCCGCTCCGAGAGTACCCGGCGGATTGACCGAACCGCGCAAGGGATCGGGTATTCTTCCGGGATTTCCACAAGAAAATTGGAAACAATACAAAGGGCTTGCGCCGGACTGGGCAGGTTTATTTCCGTTCCGCCATAGTCTTGCCGCAATTCTCGCGGATATTGTCAACAGGTTTAGTTTACCAGTTTCGGCGCTCCAAGAAAAACCGGCGCCATACGATTTCCTCCCTGACTGGACAGGCCGTGCTTGCACGGCCTTTTTTTTGTCCCAAAGCGCTCATCGCTCGGCTGCCGCCTCGCTCCTCGCTGCCGCCCACAGCAGCGAAGAGGGCCCGGCAGGGGCCGAAAAGCGGTCCTCAGCCCATGACCGGCTCGATCAGCTGCCGCCCCGAGGCCCGGTTGGAATTCACCTCCACGCCGACGCGGCGGGCGGCGAAAACCTCACCCGGGGGATCGCGCAGCAGCAGTGCCGCCCCCTTGCCCGCCTCACCCAGCCAGAGCGGCCAGTCCCGGCGCGCGACGCTGACCGGCATCCGGGGGTGGATACCGCCAACCGGCCCGCTGGATTGCGCGGTCACGATGGCGCAGGTGGTCATCGGTTCACCGCCCCTGTCCCAGACCTGCCATATGCCGGCGAAGGCGATCGGGCTGTCATCGGCGTGGCGCATGTACCAGGGCAGACGCTTGCCATCCGTGTCCCTGGTCCATTCATAGAAGCCCGTTGCCGGGATCAGGCAGCGGCGCTTTTGCGCCGCGGCGCGAAAGGCGGGCCTTGCAGCGACGGTCTCGGCGCGGGCGTTGATCAGCAGCGGCCCGTCGGCGGGCGATTCGTACCATTTCGGCACAAAGCCCCAGCGCATCGCCACCAGACGCCGCGCGCCCTCACCGGCGACAACCGCGTGAATGCGATTGGTGGGGCAGATGTTGAAATTCGGCACCTCCGGCAGGTCATTGTCCGGTGCCGCGTCAAAGAGCTGCGCCACGGCGTCGGCGGGCAGCAGAAGCGCAAAACGTCCACACATCGGGCAAGTCTAGCGCAATCGCCGCCGCGACAACAGGGATTGACCTCGCCGCGCAGGCCTGACCAGCCTGCCTCAAAAAAACCAATCTGCATTGCATGTTTCTCTGGCTCCGGCACACCGACGCCTGGTACACCCACTTTTGTGGGCTCGGCATGCGGTGGCGCGATTAGACAGGTTCCTCGAAGAGGCCCCGAGCCGCTGGCAGACCAGACAATGGGCCGACAGGATTGCCGCCGGGTTCACCGTGGCCACTTTCCCCTCGGGCGACAAGCTGAACGCCCTGATGGCGACATCGTCCCGCGACTAGACCCGGATGACAGATCCGCACGACCTGGAAACAGCCCGGCGGTTCGGCGCGCGCATCGCCGCCGCCCCACAGTGTTGGCGCCGTTGACGGCCCGCAACGGCACCAAATGCGCCAAACCCGAAGGGCCGCGGCGTCAGCCGCGGCCCTGAGAAATAGAGCGTCGGGCCACCGGCCCGACCCAATCGGATTACTCGACCTTCGAGATACGGCCTTCGACCATCGGCATGGCAGACCCCTGTGCCGCCATGTACTCTGCCAGCACATCGGCCAGATCGGGGCCGAAATCATAGACGTTCATCGCCTCGTTGGCGAACATCTTGTAGCCGTCGCCGCCGTTGCGCACATAGTTGTTGGTCACCACACCATAGACCTTGGCCGGGTCAATCGCCTCGCCGCCGACCATCACCTCGACGATGCGGCCCTCGTTCGGCGCCACCGACGGATCCCACTTGAAGGTCATGCCAGCCACCTGCGGGAAACGGCCCTTGACCTCTTCGACCTGACTGACACCGTTTTCCAGCGCATCGATGACGCCCTGGCCGGTGATCTGGAAGGTCGACAGCGTGTTCTGGAACGGCAGCACCGTCATCACTTCGCCCATGGTCACCTCGCCCTCGTCGATCGACGAGCGGATGCCGCCGGAATTGGCGAACGCGATCTGGATACCCTGCGCCGCGACACGGTCGAGCATGGCATCGGCCACCAGGTTGCCCATGGCGCATTCCTCGACCCGGCAGACCGCACGGTCGCCATCGATCAACCCGCCCGACTGGGCCACGACCCTGGTGCGGATCTCTTCCAGCGGTACGGCCAGTTCGGCCACGCGCGCCTTGGTGCCATCGTCCTCGGCAACGCTGGCATCCATTGTGATCGGCTCGCCCACCGCCTCGACGATCTCGCCGGCGTCGTTGAAGGTCACGTTCAGCTCACCCAGGAACTTGCCATAGGCATAGGCCTGCACGATGGCGGTGCCACCGACCATGGTCGGGTACGGGCCCTTGGCGCGGTCGCTGACATTGCTGAGATAGGTGTTGTCATGGCCGCCGACGATCACATCGACACCCGGCACCGCCTCGGCCACACGCTTGTCGACCACCATGCCGGAATGGCTCAGAACGATGATCTTGTTGATGCCGTTGGCCTCCATCCGCTCGACCTCGGCCGCCACCGCCTGCGCCGGATCGGTGAAGATCACGTTCTTGCCGGGGCTGGCCAGTTCATCGGTATCCTGCGGTGTCAGGCCGATCAGGCCCAGCTTCTCGCCGCCACGCTCGATCACCACCGACTTGTTGATGGTACCGGCCAGCAGCGGCTCGCCCGAAACATCGGCGTTCGACATCAGGATCGGGAAATCCACCGAATCGGCAAAACCTTTCAGCACTTCGGGACCGTCGTCGAACTCGTGGTTGCCCACGGTCATCGCCGTATAGCCCATCTTGTTCATCATCTCGGCGGCGGCGGCACCCTTGTAGTAGGTGTAAAACAGCGAGCCCTGAAACTGGTCGCCGCCATCGACGAGGATCCAGTTATTGGTGCGCGCCTTGGCCGCCTCGACCGCCGTCACCAGCCGGGCAGAGCCGCCAAAACACTTGCCCTCGGCGTTGCTGTCGGCCGAGCAGCCGCTGTCATACTTGCTGATCGGCTCGAACCGGGCGTGGAAGTCGTTGGTGTGCAGAATGGTCAGCGTGTAGTCGGCAGATGCCATTCCTGCGGTCAGGCTCAGCGCGGCGACGGATGTCAGAAACTTGGCGTACATGGGAAATCCCCCCTTTTTGTTGATTGGCGCAGCTTGGCCGGGTGCGCGTGCAGAGTCAAAGCCATCGTTGCGTCGCCCTGTTGCATCGCCCCTGTCAGTCATGTGACAGGACGGCGCAAAGACAGAAAATCGAGCGGAAAACTATGCCCCGCCGGGATTTCCCTCAAAACCCTGCACCCGCTTGACCCTCGCGCAGCGCCGGGGCATCAGGCGCATATGCTGATCTACAAGATATTTCGCGCGCCCGAATGGCACGCGCTTCGACGGGACGGTGAAACCCAAGGCGCGCCGGTCGATCTGGCCGATGGATACATCCATTTCTCCACCGCCGATCAGGCCCCCGAAACCGCCTCACGGCATTTCGCCGGCCAAGAGGACCTGCTGCTGCTGGCCATCGACACCCATCGCCTGGGCGAGGCCCTGAAATGGGAGCCGTCGCGCGGCGGCCAGCTGTTTCCGCACCTCTACGGGCCGCTGCGCCTGGAACATGTCGCATGGTGGCGCCCGTTGCCGATGCTCGACACAAGGCACCTGTTTCCCGAAGAGGTCGCCGGCCATGTCGATCCGACCCGCGCCCGGTTCGACACCTTCAAGGGGCTCGACCGCGACCACCCCATCGAAATGCTGAACCTGGTGCGCCTGCGCAGCCGCGCCGCCTATCCGCAAGATCACCCGCTAGCCGACAAAGGCCTCAGCGGCGCCGATGCCTATGCCAGCTATGGCCGCGACACCGGCCCGATCCTGGCTGGTCTCGGCGGCACCATCCTGTGGCGCGGCGCCTTCGAGACCACGCTGATCGGGCCGGACGCCGAGCGTTGGGACCACGCCTTCATCGCCCGCTACCCCAGCGCGCATGCCTTTCTCGCTATGGTCACCGATCCCGCCTACCGCAAGGCGGTGGTGCACCGTCAGGCGGCGGTGCGTACCTCGCGCCTGATCCGCTGTGCCCCGGCACCGGCAGGGGGCGCCTTCGGATGAGCCTGCGCGAACGTATCGGCCTGACCGTGCTGCGCCGGATCGACCCGGAAACCGCGCATGGCCTGGCCCTGAAGGCGCTGAAGGCCGGGCTGGCGCCCGCGCCCGGCCCGGTCACCTCGCCACGCCTGGCACATGCGCTTGCCGGGCTTGATCTGCGCAACCCGGTTGGGCTGGCGGCAGGGTTCGACAAGAACGCCGAGGCGCTGCCCGCCCTGATGCGTGCCGGTTTCGGCTGGCTCGAGGTCGGCGCCGCCACGCCCCTAGCGCAGGGCGGAAACCCGCGCCCGCGGCTCTTCCGCCTGCCCGGCGACCGGGCCGCGATCAACCGCTTCGGCTTCAACAACCACGGGATGGAGGCGATCGCCGCCCGTCTCGCGGCGCGGCCTGCCGGCATCCCCGTCGGGCTCAACCTCGGCGCCAACAAGGACAGCCACGACCGGGCCGCCGATTTCGCCCGCGTGCTGCACCATTGCGGGCCGCACTCCGATTTCGCCACGGTGAATGTCAGCTCACCCAACACCGAACGCCTGCGCGACCTGCAGGGGGAAAAAGCGCTGTCGGCGCTGCTGGCGGGAGTGATGCAGGCACGCGCCGAGCTCGACCGCGCGATCCCGGTGTTTCTCAAGATCGCTCCCGATCTCGACGACGAAGAACTTGCCCGGATCGCCTCGGTCGCCAGCATGGCAGGCGTCGACGCGATCATCGCCACCAACACCACGCTGTCGCGCGACGGCCTGACCGGTCGCCACAGCGCGGAAGCTGGCGGGCTCTCGGGACGGCCGCTCTTTGACCGCTCGACGCGGGTGCTGGCGCGGCTCTACCGGCTGACCGGCGGCACGTTGCCGCTGATCGGGGTCGGTGGCGTCGGCTCTGCCGGGGACGCATATGCCAAGATCCGTGCCGGGGCCTCTGCGGTGCAGCTTTACACGGCGATGGTCTACGAAGGCCTGTCGCTGGCCGCCCGCATCGCCCGCGGGCTCGACGACCTGCTGGCCCGGGACGGGTTCGCAAACGTCGCCGACGCCGTCGGCACCAGCAACGAGGACTGGATATGATAACGATCTGGCACAACCCGCGCTGCAGCAAATCCCGCCAGACCCTGGCACTGCTACAGGGTCGCGAGGCGAAGGTAACCGAACGCCACTATCTCGAAGATGCACCCACTGGAGCAGAGATTCGCGCCGCACTGGTGCTGCTGGGCATCCCCGCCATCGCCCTGATGCGCACCAGCGAACCCGAATTCCGCGCCGCCGGGCTGACCGAAAACAGCGACGAGGCCAGCCTGGTTGCCGCCATGGCCGCCACCCCGAAGCTGATCGAACGCCCCCTGGTGTTCGCAAACGGCAAGGCCGCGCTGGGCCGGCCGCCAGAGGCGGTTCTCGCCATCCTCTGACCACCCAAAGCCCGCGCGCCGTCCCCACCCGAAATGCGTCACCCCGACCCTTGCTGAATAAAAGCGTGCGGAAGCACTCATTTTGACGGCGGCGAGCCTTCTACGGATCGCTCCAGCGCCGGATAGCGCCAGCCCAGGGTCACCGCGCGCGACAGGTTCAGCACCATCAGCGCCGCCCAGAGCCCGTGATTGCCAAGCCACGGCACCAGGACCAGCAGCGCCAGCACATAGATCGCCACCGACTGCAGCATGGCGGCGCGCATGGGCCTGGTCCAGGTGGCGCCGAAATAGATGCCGTCGAACATCCACGATGCAATCCCCAGCACTGGCGCCGTCGCGGCCCACCAAAGATAGACCCGCGCCTCGGCCCGCACCTCGGGCGCAGTTGCCATCAGGTCGATCAGCCAACCGCCGCCGACCCAAAAGAACACCCCCAGCAGCACCGCGCCGCCGACGCCCCACTGCGACGTCATCACCGCCGCGCGCCGCAGCCGGTGGCGCGCGCCCGCGCCCACCGCCGCCCCGACCAGCACCTCTGCCGAAAAGGCAAAGCCGTCCAGTGCGAAGGCGGTGATCTCGAGAAACTGCAGCAGCACCTGATTGGCCGCCAGCGGCACGTCGCCCAGATCGGCGGCGACGAACAGGAACGAGGCGAAAGAGCCCGTCAGGATCACCGATCGGATCATGATGTCGCCGTTCACCGCCAGCATGCGCCGCAGCCGGACCCGGTCGAAGATCCGGCCCCAGTCGCACCACTGGCGCCCGGCAAACACCCCGCGGCACAGCCACAGCCCCAGCGCCAGCCCGGACCATTCGGCGATCAGCGTGGCGATGGCCACGCCCCCGACCCCCCAGCCGAGCCCCAGCACGAACCACAGGTCCAGCACAATGTTCAGCCCGTTCATCCAGACCTGCAGCACAAACACGGCCCGGGTCCGTTCCTGCGCGATCAGCCAGCCGGTCACCACGAACAGCGATATCGCCGCCGGTGCGCCCCAGATCCGGATCTGCAGATAGCGCCGCGCCAGCGTCTCAACCTCGGCCGAGGCCGGCGCCAGCCGGAAGGCGGCCCAGAAAAGCGCCGCCTGCAGCAGCACGAACAGCGCCCCGCCCGCCAGCCCGATCAGCATCCCGCGCATGAACAGCGCGCTGGTCTCGGCCACATCGCCGGCGCCGCGCGCCTGCGCCACCAGCCCGGTAGTGCCCATGCGCAGAAAGCCGAATACCCAATAAAGCGCCGCCAGTATCACCGCGCCGATGCCCACCGCGCCAATCGGTGCTGCCAGCCCCATCTGGCCCACCACGCCGGTATCCACCGCGCCGAGGATCGGCACCGTGGCATTCGACAGCACGATAGGCAGCGCGATCTTCACAATGCGGGCATGGGTCAGCGGCGCGTCGGCGCCGGCAGCACTGGCCCCGTTGCTCATGAATACCCGGTCACGTCAGGGTGCCAGTGCGCGCCGGCATCAGGAAATGCCCGGTCGCCTGGGCAAAAAGGCGCGAGCGGTTGTCCTGCCAGGCCTCGACCTGCACACTTGCATAGCGCCGCCCCTGCCGGTTGACCCTGGCCCGGGCATAGGCGTCGCGCGGCAGGCCGGAACGCAGGTAATCGACGGTGAAATCGATGGTCTTGGGCAGCCGCGGCAGATGCGCCGGGCTGACCGTTTCGGGGTCGATCTTGCCCGATTCGATGTCTTCCCACAGATATGACCAGCTCAGCCCGATGATCGCCGCCGTCTCCAGAAACGCCGCCGTCACCCCGCCATGCAGCGCCGGCAGCATCGGGTTGCCGATCAGCTTGTCGTCATAGGTCAGCACCGCGGTCAGCTCATCGCCGTGGCGTTCAAAGGCGATGCCGAGGAACCGGATATAGGGCACCCCCTCGACCAGCGCGTTCAGCGCCGCGTCGCGGCGCTGCTTGACAACCTGCACCGGCTCGGGGCGTTTGCGGACCATCTCAGCTCTCCACCGTGAAAGCGCCGGTGGCAGAGGCGACCGGGCGGGTCTCGTCGCCATCCGTCGCCGTGGCCCGCACGAAGGCGACAGAGCGGGTGACGTGATAGCATTCCGCCCGCGCGGTAATGGTCTGACCGGGTATGGCGGGGCGCATATAGTCGATGCGCAGATCAATCGTCGCCGTCAGCGCCGCCGCGTCGGGATGCGCCATCACCGCCGCGCCACAGCAGGTGTCCATCAGCGCCGAAACCGCCCCGCCATGAATGACGCCGGTCTCGGGATCGCCGATCAGCCTTTCGTCATAGGGCATGGCGACCCCGGCGGTGCCCGGGCCGATATCGGTAAGCGTCATGTCCAGCGCCCGGCAATGGGGCAGCGCCCGGATGAACTGGCCGACGATCTTGTGCTTGTCCGGCGGCAAAACCCCTGCCCTTCCTGCGGCGAATTCCTGGCGCCCTTATTCGCCCTTGCCATGGCCGCCACAAGTGTTATCTTCCTATATTGAGAATAATTCGCAATAGCAGGCACACCTTATGTCCATGTCCACCACGGTGACCACACCGCAGACGTTTCAGGCCCAGGGCAGGCTGGGTCCGTTCAGGATCCGGCGGCTGTTGGTGCTGCTGGTGTTTCTGGCGCTCGCCGTGGCCCCCGGAGAGCTGGGCCCGCTGACCCGCGGCCTGATGACGGACGCCTATGTGCAGGTCTCGGTCTTTGTCGCGGCGACGCTGCTGCTGTTTTACGGCGCCGAACGGGTGTTTCACTTCGACATCGGCGAAGCCCTGAAAGACTCGCGCGGCTTTCAGGTGCCGCTGGCGGCCCTGATGGGCACGACGCCGGGCTGCGGTGGCGCGGTTGTCGTGGTGGCGGCCTATTCCAGCGGCAATGTGGGGTTTGGCGCGGTGGTAGCGACACTGACCGCAACCATGGGCGACGCGGCGTTCCTGCTGCTGGCAACCCGGCCCGACGCGGCGGCGGTGATCCTGCCGCTCAGCTTTGTTGTCGGCATCCTGTCGGGCTGGCTGGTGGACCGGTTCAACAACATCGAATTCCGCGCCGACACATCCGGCGCCTGCCAGATCGCACCGCTCATCGGACGCACCCGGCCGCAGGACCTGGCCTATCTGCTGCTGGCCGCGCCCGGTCTGGTGGTCGGGGCGGCCCAGTTGGGTCAGATCACCATCGACACGATCTTTGGCGTGCCGGTGCTGTGGCTGGCGCTGGCGGGAACCTTCCTTGGGCTTTTCATCTGGTCAACCTCGGCTTTGCACGCGATGACCAACAGCGCCGACAGCCCCGTGACACGCATGGCCGAAGAGACCAGCTTTATCTCGGTCTGGGTGATCGGGGCATATCTGGCCTATGACTATCTGGCCACATTCGGCGGGCTGGACATAGAGGCCGCGTTCAGCGCCATCGCACCGGTGCTGCCGCTGATCGCCATCCTGGTCGGCTTCATCCCTGGCTGCGGACCGCAGGTGCTGGTGGCGACGCTTTATGTCAACGGCGTGATCCCCTTTGCAGCACTGATCGGCAACGCCATCTCGAACGACGGCGACGCGCTGTTTCCCGCCATCGCCCTGAACCCGCGCGCCGCCATCGTCGCGACGCTCTATTCCGCCATTCCCGCCTTGGTGGTGGCATACGGGTTCTACCTGCTGGCACCCGGTTTCATGAACTAGGGCGCCGAATACACAAGCAATCCCTGACGGGGCATAATCCTCCGGAGGACTTCATGGCGCAGCGCGCCATTGATCCCCGCCGCCGTCCGGCCTAAAATGGCCAAGGGTCAAGGGAGGCCACTCAAGCCCATGTCCGGCGACCGGCTGACGTTCAAAGAGATGTGCGCGAGGTTCGACGTGACCCCACGCACATTACGCTATTACGAGTCTATCGAGCTTCTCGCCCCAACGCGCGAGGGCCGCAGCCGGTATTACGGCCAGCGCGAGACGGCGCGCATGACCCTGATCCTGCGCGGCCGCCGCTTCGGCTTCAGTCTCGAAGAGATCAGGCAGTGGCTGGAGATGTACGAAAGCCAGGGTACCGAGCTGCAATTCAGCACCTTCGTGACCCGTGCCGACCGCCAGCTTGTCGACCTGAAACGCCAGCGAGACGAGATTGACGCCACCATGGCAGAACTGAAGCGATTGCGCGACGAGGTGTCCGGCCAGATAGGCTGATACCCCGGGGGGCAGGGGCGAGGCAGGACGTGACGCAACGTTTCCTTTACGGACAGGTCAGAAATAGTTGATAAATGGTGGCGCAACCTGCACCCCGTGCTGTCAGATCGACCAGAAAGACCGAATAAATCGTGACCGATGAAGTGATGACTATCCGCGAGATGTGCGCCGCCTTCGACGTGACCCCGCGCACATTGCGATTTTACGAATCCAAAGAGCTTCTGTCGCCGGTCCGCGAGGGCCAGAAACGGCTATACATCAAGCGCGACCGGGCCCGGCTGAAACTGATCCTGCGCGGCAAGCGGTTTGGCTTCAGCCTTGAGGAAATCCGTCAGTTGCTCGACCTCTACGATCTGGACGACCAGCAAGAGACCCAGTTCCGCCGCACCTTCGAGATCGCGCAGGCGCATCTGGCGGTGATGGAAGCGCGGCGCGATGAACTGATCGAGACCATCGCCGAGATGAAGCAGCAGATGAAATGGGGCGCCGAGCTTATCGCGTCCTTCGAAGGGAAAGACGGCCAGCCCGCCACGTACACGGAGATATTGTAGATGCCCGCATACTCCGCGCCCACCAAAGACACGCAGTTCCTGTTGCACGACGTGCTGGGTGTCAGCACCTGCGACATTCCGGGCTACGGCGATCTCGACCGCGATTTTACCGCCGCAATCATCGAGGAAGCCGGCAAGATAAGCCGCGAGTTGCTGGCGCCGCTGAACCAGATCGGCGACACCGAGGGCTGCACCCTGGAAAACGGCGCCGTGCGCACGCCCACCGGCTTCAAGGCGGCCTTCGATGAGGTTCGCGCCGGCGGCTGGACCGGGCTCGACATGCCAGAGCAATATGGCGGCCAGGACCTGCCCTTTGTGATCGGCATCATCGTCACCGAATTCTTCTCTGCCGCCAACCAGGCCTATGCCATGTACCAGGGCCTGACCCACGGTGCGGCCTCGGCCATCCTGGCGCATGGTACAGAGCAGCTAAAGGCCACTTATCTGCCGCCGATGATCGCCTGCGACTGGACCGGCACCATGAACCTGACCGAGGCGCATTGCGGCACCGATCTGGGTCTGATGCGCACCAGGGCAGAGCCGCAGCAGGACGGCAGTTATGCCATCACCGGCCAGAAGATCTTCATCTCGGCCGGCGAACACGACCTGGCCGAAAACATCGTGCATCTGGTGCTGGCCAGGATCCCCGGCGGACCCGAGGGCATCAAGGGCGTCAGCCTGTTCATCGTGCCGAAATTCCTGCCAAACGACGACGGCAGCCCAGGCGCCCGCAACGGTGTAAGCTGCGGCAAGCTCGAAGAAAAGATGGGCATCCACGGCAACTCTACCTGCGTGATGGACTTTGACGGCGCCACCGGCTGGCTCCTGGGCGAGAAACACAAGGGCATGCGGGCCATGTTCACCATGATGAACGAGGCCCGCATCGGCGTCGGCGTGCAGGGGCTGGCCCTGGCCGATGCCGCCTACCAGAACGCGGTGGAATACGCCCGCGAACGCCTGCAGGGCCGCGACGTGACCGGGGCCAGAAACCCCGACGGGCCCGCCGACCCGCTGATCGTGCACCCCGATATCCGCCGCAACCTTATGGCGCAGAAAAGCTTTGTCGAGGGCGCCCGGGCCTTCACGCTCTGGGGCGCACAGCTATCGGATCGCGCGCACCGCCTGAACGACGACGAGGCCGACGCGCTGCTGTCGCTGTTGACCCCGGTGATCAAGGGGTTCCAGACCGATATCGGCTTTGCCATGACGGTCGAGGCGCAGCAGGTCTTTGGCGGCCACGGCTATATCGAGCAAACGGGGATGAGCCAGTTCGCTCGCGACGCCCGTATCGCCATGATCTACGAGGGCGCTAACGGGGTGCAGGCGCTCGACCTGGTGGGCCGCAAGCTGCCCCGCAACGGCGGCAAAGCGATGCTGGCGTTCTTCGGGCTGGTCAAGGGCTTCATCAAGGAAAACGAGGGCAATGAGGAATTGAAATCCGGCTTCCTCGACCCGTTGAAAGCCGCGTCGAAGGATCTGCAGGCGGCGGCGATGTATTTCGTGGCCGAGGGCGCCAGGAATCCCACCAATGCACTGGCGGGGTCCCATGATTTCATGCATCTTTTCGGCCATGTCTGCCTTGGCCTGATGTGGGCCGAGATGGCAAAGGCAAGCTACGCAGCACTTGACACCGGCACATCGGACAAAGAATTCTACCGCACCAAACTGACGACGGGGCGGTTCTATATGGCGCGGCAACTGCCGGCGACGGCGATGCATCTGGCGCGCATCCAGAGCGGGGCAGCACCGGTGATGGAGCTGGACGCGGCGCATTTCTGAGCGGTGCGGTGCGCTGAAGCGCACCCTACGCTTGGGGTCTTGGGAGGGACCAGATGAAAAACCTGCTTGAATTCCTGGGCATCGTTTCGATCTTGACCGTGGTTGGGGGCTGATCTGGGCAGGTTTTGGTACAATTTCGACCAGCGCCGAATTCGGCGACGGGTCGGGCGGCCTCCCGGACAACGCGAAAAGGGCTCTTGTGGTCGCGGGCATTGCGCTGGTGGTCTTCTTCATTATCGGGCGCATTCGGAAAAGGAGATGACATGCCAAAACGATTTCGCCTGACGCGCCGGCTCAATCTGGGAATGACCGAAGACGCCTATCGGCGGCTTCGCGCCTTTTCCCGTGAGGCCGGGCTTGACGAGGGCGAGGCTCTGTCGTTTCTGTTTGAGAATTTCGACAGTGTGACCAACCACGAAAACCTCACCGCGCGGTTGAGGCTGTTCAATTCGGAACTGGAGGCGCGCAAACGATGACAACACGGCGGCAAGCACTTGCCATCCTGGTGTCCGCGCCCAGTGCTGGCTGGGTCAACGCGGCGACTCTCGACCAAGCCTCCATCCAAGCGCTTGAGGCCCGCATTGCGGAATACGAGGCACTCATGCTGTCGGGGGAAATCGCGTCTGTTCTCGATTACCTGCCTCCGCCGCTTTTGAAGGAAATCGCGCGCCCGGGAGGTATGGATGTCAGCGAATTTCGAGGGAAAGTGGCCACTCTGTTTGACGGATTGTCGAAAGACTCAGATTTCGGGGAGATCGAATTCAGCTTTGGATTGGAAGACGCAGTATTCGAGACAAGCCATACTGGCCGCGCCTTCGCAATCATGCACTCCACCCTTGTCATGCCAGGAATGGGCGAAACGCAAACTCCTATCGTGGCACTAGTCGAAGCGGAAACATGGTATCTGGGGCGCATAGAAAGCCCAATGCACGAAATCTTGCTGGGCGATGTTTATCCGGATCTGGCCGATGTGAATCTGTGGAGGTGAATCGATGACCAACTGGATGACCGACGAGCACCGGATGCTGGCCGATATGACGCGCCAGTTCATCGAGACCGAATGGGCACCGCATTTCGGCCGCTGGCGCAAGCAGGGCGAGATGGATCGCGAGACATGGGGCCAGGCGGGTGAACTGGGCCTGCTCTGCCCGAGCATCCCTGAGGAATACGGCGGCGCGGGCGGCGATTTCGGCCATGAGGCGGTAATCATGATGGAGAGTGCCCGCGCCAATCTGGCCAGTTGGGGCAATCCCATTCATTCCGGCATTGTGGCGCATTACATCCTGGACTACGCCACCGAAGAGCAAAAGAAACGATGGCTGCCGAAGATGGCCACCGGCGAGATTGTCAGCGCACTGGCGATGACCGAACCCTCGGGCGGCTCGGATGTGCAGGCGCTGAAGACACGGGCCGTCAAGGACGGCAACGCCTATCGGTTGACCGGGCAAAAGACCTTCATCACCAACGGCCAGCACGCCAACCTGGTGGTGGTCGCCGCCAAGACCGATCCGAAGGCGGGCGCCAGGGGCACCTCGCTGATGGTTGTCGAGACCGAGGGCGCCGAAGGCTTCCAGCGCGGCCGCAACCTGGAAAAGATCGGCTGCCACGCGGCCGATACCTCTGAATTGTTCTTCGACAATGTCGAGATCGCGCCCGAGAATGTGCTCGGCGGCGCCGAGGGCCAGGGGTTCTATCAGATGATGAATCAGTTGCCGCAGGAGCGGCTGATCATCGGCTGCGGCGCGGTTGGAGCGATGGAAGGCGCGGTCGAGCGCACCATCGAATACTGCCGTGAGCGCGAGGCGTTCGGCGGGCCGATCATGCAGTTCCAGAACACTCGCTTCAAGCTGGCCGAATGCCAGACCAGGGCCACCGTGGCACGCGCCTTTCTGGACCAGTGCATCGGCGAGCACATGCGGGGTGCGCTGACCGTCGAGAAGGCGGCGATGGCGAAATACTGGATGACCGATACCCAAGGCGAGGTGCTGGACGACTGCGTGCAGCTCTTTGGCGGCTATGGCTTCATGGCGGAATACGCGGTTGCCGAAATGTGGGCCGATGCGAGGGTGCAGCGCATATATGGCGGCACCAACGAGATCATGAAGGAACTGATCGCGCGCAGCTTTGCGGGGGAACGATCGTGAGCGTTTCTCTGCACGACAGGTATTGCGCCGCGCAAGCGCGTCGCGGTGGGCGCCGCTTCGCGGCGCGCCTCCGGCGGAGGTATTTGCTAAGAGAAGAAGCATGGGACGTGGCTCCACCCCACCACCTAGGGCGTCAGACGCTTCGGTGGCAGGGCTTCTCCTCTTGCGGTCATCGGCTCCTCAGCCTGTACCGCACCCCCATTTTCGGAGAATTCAGGTTAATACCAGGTAAACCGGTCCATCATTCTTCTCTTTGCAAATACCTTGCGGGGGCGTGGGGGTGCAAAACCCCCACTCCGGCCCTCGCAACCCGCACATTGTTGGAGGATGTCGCGCTATGACCATCAAATTGCACTGTTTCGGCGAATCGGGAAATGCCTACAAGGCGACCCTGGCACTTCAGCTTTCGGGGCTCGACTGGGAACCGGTCTTCGTCGACTTCTTCGGCGGCGAGACGCGCGCGCCCGAGTATCGCCGCGATATCAACGAGATGGGCGAGGCGCCGGTACTGGAAGACGGCGGTTTCCGGCTTACGCAATCCGGTGCGATCCAGCAGTATATCTCTGACAAGACGGGGAAATTCGGCGGCACCGGCGATCAGAAATACGAGGTGCTGCGCTGGGTGCTTTGGGACAATCACAAGCTTTCCAGCCAGGCCGGCCTGACCCGCTTCCTGATGCATTTCCTGGCGCCGGACAAACGCCCCGAACCGGTCATCGCCTTCCTGCAAGGCCGCCTGAAAACCGCCTACCCGGTGCTCGACGCGCATCTGGAAGGCCGCAACTGGATTGTCGGTGACGGCATTACCAATGCCGACCTTTCCTGCTGCGGCTATCTCTTTTACCCCGAACCCTTCGGTTTCGACCGCGCCGACTGGCCCAATATCGATGCCTGGCTGAACCGCATCAGCGATCAGCCCGGCTGGAAACACCCCTATGATCTGATGCCCGGCAACCCCGCCGACCGGGCCTGACGGAAAGGACGCCCCGACCATGCAAGACGCCTATATCTATGACGCCGTGCGCTCGCCCCGCGGCAAGGGCCGCAAGGACGGCTCGCTGCACGAGGTGACGGCGGCGAAACTCTCTGCCGACATGCTGAACGCCCTGAAAGCCCGCAACAACCTCGAAGGCCACTCGGTCGAGGACGTGATCTGGGGCAATGTCACGCCAATTGGCGAACAGGGCGGCTGCCTGGCGCGCACCGCGGTGCTGGCATCCGACCTTGATGAGTCCATCCCCGGCGTCTCGATCAACCGGTTCTGCGCCAGCGGGCTCGAGGCGGTGAACATGGCCGCCAACCAGGTGCGAGGTGGCGGCGGCGACGCCTATATCGCCGGCGGCGTGGAATGCATGAGCCGGGTGCCGATGGGCAGCGATGGCGCCGCCATCGCCGTCGATCCGACGCTTGCGATGCAAAGCTATTTCGTGCCGCAGGGCATCAGCAGCGACATCATCGCAACCGAGTACGGCTTTACCCGCGACGAAGCCGACGCGCTAGCTGTGCGCAGCCAGGCGCGGGCCAAGGCGGCCTGGGACAACCACCGCTTTGACGGCTCAATCATCGAGATCAGGGACATCAACGGGCTGACCATCCTCGACCATGACGAGTACATGCGCCCGGGCACCGACATGCAGTCGCTCGGCGCACTGAAGCCGTCCTTCAAGGATCTGGGCGAGACCATGCCCGGCTTCGACAAGGTGGCGCTGATGAAATACCCGCATCTGGAACGGATCGAGCATATCCACCACGCGGGCAATTCCAGCGGCATCGTCGACGGCGCCGCGGCATTGCTGATCGGCAACAAGGACTATGGCGAACGGCACGGGCTGAAACCCCGCGCCCGGATCAGAGCCAGTGCCAAGATCGGTACCGACCCCACCATCATGCTGACCGGCCCGGTGCCGGTGACGCAAAAGCTGCTGGCCGAAAATGGAATGGACATTAAGGATATCGACCTCTTTGAGGTGAACGAGGCTTTTGCATCGGTGGTTCTGCGCTTCATGCAGGCCTTCGAGGTTGACCCGGATCTGGTCAACGTCAATGGCGGTTCCATCGCCATGGGCCACCCGCTGGGCGCCACCGGGGCGATCATCCTCGGCACGCTGCTGGATGAGATGGAACGGACCGACAAGCAAACTGGACTGGCGACGCTGTGCATAGGCTCGGGCATGGGCGCCGCAACGGTGATTGAACGGGTATGATGCTCGACATCTTTCAAAAGCATCTCGACGACGTGGCCGAGGCGCTGATGACGAAAGACTTTGACCTGTACATGTCCATGGTTGCAAATCCGTTGGTGGTAATCACCGACAAGGCGACTACCATCGTATCCGAGCCCGAGCAGTACCGATTCGGGTTCGAGAGTTACGCGGACATGCTGCGCAATGAAGGCGCGACCCACCTGATCCGCCTGGCCAGCGGCGTCAGCGAATGCGGGCCCACTCTGATGACCGGGCGGCTGGAAACGCAGATTCTGCGCCATGGCAAGCGGCTTTATGGCCCGTTCCCGTCGGCCATGTCGCTGGTGCGTGCCGCAGACGGCCGGTGGCTGATGACCAGCGTGGTAAGCCCGGTGCATACCAAGAAATGGCCGATCAACATCCAGCCCGACCGCTCCATAGTAGAGACACCTGACGATGGCCGTTATTGACCGCTCCAGTCTGACCCGGCGCACCGGGTCTTTTTGTCCCGGCAGCTTCAACGCGCTTGTGACCGGGCGCACTACCCCGATATCGACCTGGAATATGTACACCACGCCGGCGGACGCCGGTTCTTCCACAAGGACCGTACGCCCTGGCAGAAACCGCAATAACCGGCGCCTGTCGGCCCGGGCCGGGACGGCAGGCGATGACCCTCTGGGGGTCCGACCGAAGTCCGACAAAAGTCCGAAGCTCATCCGACACCTGTTTTTCCCGTCCTGAAGGAACCGAATGATGTCCGAGTTCACCTATGCCATCGACGCCGATGGCGTCGCCACCATCACCTGGGACGTGCCCGGAAAGTCGATGAACGTGCTGTCTTTCGAGGGGCTCGGGCAGCTCGACGGTCAGGTGGATTCCGCACTGGCCGACGAGGCAGTCAGGGGCATCGTGATCACCTCTGCCAAGGACAGCTTCGCCGCCGGGATGGACCTGAACGTGCTGGCCAGGATGCGCGACGATGCCGGCGACGAGCCAGCCAGGGGGCTGTTTGACGGCATCATGCAGATGCATGGGATTCTGCGCAAGATCGAACGCGCAGGGCTGGACCCCAAGACAAGCAAGGGTGGAAAACCAATAGCTTGCGCCCTGCCCGGCACGGCGCTGGGGATCGGCTATGAACTGGCGCTTTCGTGTCACCGGATCTTTTCGGCCGACAATCCCAAGGCCAGAATCGGCCTGCCGGAGATCAAGGTCGGTCTCTTCCCCGGCGCCGGGGGCACCACCCGGCTGGTGCGCAAGATGGGCGCCATGGCGGCCGCACCCTACCTGCTCGAAGGCAAGACGCTGGCACCGGCCAAGGCCAGGGGCGCAGGGCTGATCGACGAGGTCGCCGACGACCCGGTCGCAGCGGCCCGCGAGTGGGTACTGAACGCCACCGACGCGGATCTTGTAAAGCCTTGGGATTCAAAGGGATACAAGTTGCCCGGCGGCACGCCCTATCACCCGGCGGGCTATATGACCTTCATCGGCGCCGCAGCCATGGTGCATGGCAAGACCCAAGGCGTCTACCCCGCCGCCAAAGCGCTGCTGGCGGCGGTTTACGAGGGCGCGCTGGTACCCTTCGACACCGCGCTGAAGATCGAGGCGCGGCATTTCGTTTCGGTCCTTCTGCGCCCCGAATCCAGCGCCATGATCCGCTCGCTCTTCATCAACAAGGGAGCGTTGGAAAAGGGCGCCAATCGCCCGCAAGTACCTGATCAGACGGTGAAAAAGGTGGGGGTCCTGGGTGCTGGCATGATGGGTGCCGGCATCTCTCTGGTCTCGGCCATGGCCGGTATCGAGGTGGTGTTGATCGACCAGGCACAAGAGGCCGCCGACCGGGGTCTGGCCTATTCAGAGACCTACATGGACAAGGGCATCCAGCGCCGCAAGGCGACGCCTGAAAAGAAGGCGGCCGTCATGGGCCTGATCACCGCAACCACCGATCTCAACGCGCTGAAGGGTTGCGACCTGATCGTCGAGGCGGTGTTCGAAGACCCCGGTGTCAAGGCCGAGATCACCAGAAAAGTAGAGACCATCGTCGGAGAAGACTGCATCTTTGCCTCGAACACCTCGACCCTGCCGATCACCGATCTGGCCAAGGCCAGCGTCCGGCCAGAGCAGTTCATCGGCATCCATTTCTTCAGCCCGGTCGAGAAGATGATGTTGGTCGAGATCATCAAGGGCCACGAAACCGGTGACCGCGCCGTCGCCAAAGCCCTTGATTACGTTCGGCAAATCCGAAAGACCCCGATCGTGGTCAACGACGCGCGGTTCTTTTACGCCAACCGCTGCATCATTCCCTACATCAACGAGGGCATTCGCATGGTGGCCGAGGGCGTGACCCCTGCCCTGATCGAAAATGCCGCCAAGATGCTGGGGTTCCCGCTGGGCCCGCTGCAACTGGTCGACGAGACCTCGATAGACCTCGGCGCCAAGATCGCCCGGGCAACCAGGGCGGCGATGGGCGACGCCTACCCCGATGACGCAGTTGACGAGGTGCTGTTCTGGCTGGAGGCCGAGGGCAGGCTGGGCCGCAAGGCCATGGCGGGGTTCTACGACTATGACCAGACCGGCAAGCGCAGCGGGCTGTCGCAGACCCTGGCCGACAGGTACCCCGCCGCCACCGATCAACCCGATGTCACCCAGGTGCAGCACCGGCTGATGATGGCACAGGTGCTCGAAGCGGTGCGCGCCAAGGAGGATGGCGTGCTGATGGACATCCGCGAGGGTGACGTGGGCGCCATTCTGGGCTGGGGGTTTGCGCCCTGGTCGGGTGGGCCTTTCAGCTGGCTAGACATGATCGGTGCCGAAAGCGCGGTTCAGATCTGCGACGACCTGACCGCGCAGCACGGCCCCCGCTTTGCCGCCCCCGACCTGCTGCGCGACATCGCCGCCAGGGGCCAGAGTTTCTATGGCAGGTTCGATGACGGAGCCAAAGCCGCCTGAACGGGACGCCCGAAAGGGTGACTGCCCGGGCCGGGCGGGGCTCGGGCAGTCTGGGCAACGAAAGATCTTGTTGAAAAGGGTTGTTTTCAAAGTAGTCCGGGCTATCGAAGTTGGGGGCGGGGATCGACAGCCCGGTCGGGGAAAACCTTGTAGTCTCTGAGCGCCAGGTCAGGCAGCGCACTGTGCCGGTGCACCGGCTCCCTGGCTCCACGAGCTGGAAAAGGCGACGTCAGAGTGCAGACAGTCCACCAGCATTTCGACCTCGACGCCCGACAACGTTTCATACCCGTCATGAGCGGGCCCATGAGCCAGTGCAGCCATCTCGACGGCGCATTGGCCGGCGCAGAGCAGCATCGCACCATCGGCGGCGAACACCACCTCGTCCTGGTCAAACTGCAGTTGCACCACCCCGAGCCCGGGGCCCGGATGTACCCGCTGAATTCCACGGAACCCGTCCAGCTCTGCCGCGGCGATCAACGGAAAGGGTTCGCCAAAGAGCATGTCGGCCATGTCGCTTTCGATCATCACCGGCTGTTCAGGCAGCAGCAGCAGCGCCTGGCGGTTGCCCAGTGTTCCGGCGGGAACGCAGAGCGGCCATAGCGTCTGCGGGCAGGCGCTGGCGGCGTCCCAGTGCGACCCGCGGATCACAGTGCGGACAGGCTGCAGGCCACGATCGAAGGTCAGGACCAGATCGCCCTCGGCGATCGCCTCGACCGGGCGCCATCCCATGGCGGTAGCGACACGCGTGCCGGTCACCATGCCAGAGGCGAGCCCCGTGGTCCTGGGGTTTTGTTGGTTGGCGGTCGGGCCTTCGGTCTGCTGCCGATTGTGCCGTGTCGTTCCGCCGGTCGTTTTCGTCTTCAGTCCAAACATGTGCATCTCCACCGGTGCGTGTTTCGTTTTGGACTGCTCGATGACCTGACATGGCGTGATTCGAGTGCCCCCGGTTCGACCTAACCAAGACCAATTCAGGGCACTTTCCAGCCCTCAGCGGTATTTCCGGCGGTTAACAAAAGATTGACGATGCTTGCGACACAATCAGGCGGCTCAGAAGCTGTATCCGAACTGCGTGATATCTTCGCGGCACATGTCGGCGATCAGTTGCGCCGAATCGTCCGTGAAATACGAACGATAATCCGGCCGCCGTTCTGACCGGTTGGCATGCGGGATGTCGTCAAGCCGAAAGCCCAGATGCCTCTCAAGCGGTTCGATATCCTCCCGCAGGTTTTCCAGGCGGATATAGAGCGCCGGGCGCTGCAGACCCCGGCTATCGCGCATGTAGGACCGGCAGGGCCATCCCCGAAATGAGGCGCGGATCATCGGGTGCGCGATGAAACCGGCGAAATCCGTCTCTTTCGACAGGGCCACGACGGGATGGTCGAAGCTTTGCGCCGTCAGCCAATGGTAATAGCTGACCATCCGGTCCCAGGGATTGCGCACCAAAGTGAAAAGCAGCATGTCGTCCAGCTCTTCCGGCGACACCAGCCCATCGATATCTGCCAGGGTCGAATGCTTCCAGAGCTTGCCGGCGGTCCGGACGCCCTTTAGCCGCCGTTTGCGCTGTTTTGCCTTGGGCGTGTCGCCGATAAGGATGTCATCCTTCATCGCCCGCGCCTCCAGCGCCAGGCTCAGCGCGGTGCCGCCGGTCTTGGGGACGTGGACAAAGATATAGTTGCGACCGGGCGAGATGATCATGGGCAAATCCTATCGCGGTTTGCGGACCGGGACAAAAACCTTCTGCCATCAGGCGCTCGCCGAGCCCTCGCGAGCGCCTTTTTTTCCCCTCGCGAGGAAAGCCCGCCAGGGCTTGATGAGCAGCCCGTCATCCACGCCGTTCCAGAATGTCGGCCCGGTCGCGCCGCGCGCTTCGCAAAGAGATCACCGCCCCCGAGGCGACGATCATCGCCATGCCCACAGCCCCGCCCAAACCGGGCAGATCGCGCCACAGCACCCAGGCCCAGGCGGTAGCGAAAATCATCAGCGAGTATTCATAGATCGCCACGTACGATGCCTCACCCAACTGATAGCCGCGCACCAGCAAAGCCACGCCAACCCCCGCCCCCACCGCGTGCACTGCCGTCCAGCCAAGAAACGCCCCCGTAGGCACCGCCGCCGGACGCAACACAAACCCGCTGGCCGCCGGGTCCGCACCGGCAACGGCAAAAAGCCCGCCCAGCCCCAGCAGCCCCAGCGCGACGAACACGCCGGCGGTCATGGTCAGTGCGCTTTCCCCCTCACACCAGGCCCGCGTACCGATCGCGGCAACGGCATATAGCGCCCCGGCCAGCACCGGCAGCGCCATCACCGGTTCAAATCCGCCGTCAGCGCCGCCTCCGGCACGAATCACAACCAGGACACCGGCAAAACCGCCCAGTGCGGCCGCCCAACGCCGCGAGCCCACCGGTTTGCGCCATACCAGCGCCGACAGGATCAGCACGAAGATCGGCGCGGTGAACAGCCCCGCTACCACCACGCCGATCGGCATGAAGGCAAGGCAACCGAAATAGATCATCATCGAAGCGCCCAGCACCAGGCTGCGCCCTGCCACCGGCCAGAACCGCCGCGGCCATAGCCGCCAGCCGGTGACCCACGCCACCAGCCCCATCAGCGGCAGCGCCAAACCCGTGCGCGTGGCATGAAGCTGCCACAGCCCCGCCTCGGCGGCGATCAGCGGGATCAGGTTGTCCATCAGTCCGATCACACCCATACCGGCAAAAACGCAAAGCGCCGCCTGAACGGGGTGATCGGTTGCGGTGCCGTGCATGGGGCCTGCCTCGTCGGATTTGTTCTATATCTTTCCGCAAATTCCGGCTTCATACTCAAGCTCGTTCGCGACAACCGCAGGGGGGATACGACATGGGATGGCTGACCGACGAATCCGGACTGGAAAAACGCGGTGCCAATTGTGTACCGCTGACGCCGCTAAGCCATCTGGCCCGTGCCGCCGCTGTCTTTCCGATCAAAGAGGCCGTGGTCTATGGCAGCCACAGGGTCAACTACGCCCAATACCACGCCCGCTGCTCGCGGCTGGCATCGGCGCTGGCCGGAATCGGCGTGCAGCCCGGCGAAGTGGTAGCGACGATCCTGCCCAATATCCCGGCCCAGGCCGAAGCGCATTTCGGCGTGCCCGCCTGCGGCGCCGTGCTGAACACGATCAACATCCGGCTCGATACAGACACGGTGGCCTATATCTTCGACCATGGTGAGGCCAAGGCCTTACTGGTCGATACCGCTTTCCTGGGTCTCGCCGAGGCGGCCATCAATGCCATGCAGGGTGACGGCCCGCAGATCATCGAGGTGGCCGATCCGCAGGCCGGGTATCCAGCCAGCGGCAGATACCCCGAATACGAAGACTTCCTGGCCGGCGGCGACGCCGGGTACTCATGGCTCATGCCTCAGGACGAATGGGAGAGCCTGGCACTCAACTACACATCGGGCACCACGGGGCGGCCCAAGGGCGTGGTCTATCACCACCGTGGAGCCTATCTGATGACCATGGGGACGGTGATCTCGTGGCGCATGGTGCTGCACCCGAAATTCCTGACCATCGTGCCGCTGTTTCACTGCAATGGCTGGAACCACACCTGGATGATGCCGGTACTGGGCGGCACCGTGGTCTGCTGCCGCGACGTCTCGGCAGCAAACATCTATGACGCTATCGCCGACGAGGGCGTCACTCATTTCGGCGGCGCGCCCATCGTGCTGAACGCCATCGTCAACGCGCCGGACGAAGTGCGCCGCGCCTTCGATCACACGGTCGAGGTCTTCACCGCTGGCGCCCCCCCCGCCGCCGCCACGCTGGCGGCAATCGAAAAGCTGGGTTTCAACATCACCCATGTCTACGGGCTGACCGAAACCTACGGCCACGTCACAGAATGCATCTGGGACGACGCTTGGGAGGGCCGTGAACAGGCCGAGATCGCAGCTTTGAAATCCCGCCAGGGCGTAGCGTTTCCGATGATGGAGAGCATCACCGTTCTGGACCCAGAAACCATGCAGCAGGTGCCGATGGACGGCGCCAGCCAGGGTGAGATCATGATCCGCGGCAACTCGGTGATGAAAGGCTACCTGAAAAACCCGCACTCCACCGAAGAGGCCTTTTCGGGCGGCTATTTCCACTCCGGCGACATCGCGCATCAGGATGCCGATGGCTATATCCAGATCACTGATCGCGCCAAGGACATCATCATCTCGGGCGGCGAGAACGTCAGTTCGGTCGAGGTCGAGGGCGCGCTGATGCACCACCCGGCGGTATCGCTCTGCGCGGTGGTGGCCAAACCCGACGACAAATGGGGCGAGGTGCCGTGCGCGTTTGTCGAGTTGAAAGACGGCCAATCGGTGGACGAGGCCGAACTGATCGCCTTCGCCCGCCAGCGGCTGGCCGGTTTCAAGACGCCCAAACGCGTGGTGTTCGGCGAATTGCCCAAGACCTCGACCGGCAAGATCCAGAAATTCCAGCTACGCGAGGCGGCCCGGGCGGTTTAGACCAGAGAGATCTAGCAGGGCACCGTGCGCACCCGCGCGACGTTCCCGGCGCCAAAGCGTCAGGATTTCGACGTAGTGGTCTCGTGCACGCGGCTCAGAACCGACACCATCAGCTTCTTGCGGGAATCCGGCAGCAAACGACCAGACAAGCAGCTTGCCGAGATCCGCGTTCGGAACTCCTTTTCCATTTATATGTTTCACTTGCAGCTTTTTCTGGTTTTGATTGCTGTCTTCAGAGCGGAGTGGCCGTTCCACTCTGAAGGCGCTGTCTGGGTCGTTTATCCACGGGCCAAAAGGGCCGAGAGTTAACCTGACCGGGCAGCGCACAGAAACTAATCTGAACAGATGAAAGGGAATCTCAGATGTCCCGTATGCAAAACCAGATAATTCCCGCACGACCCTACAGAACCATACAATTTGGCGGCGTCGACGTCAGCAAGAACAGGCTTGATGCTCATATCCATCCTTTGGGGAAGAGCTTCTCGGTTCACAATGACCGGATGGGGATCGCTCAACTCACAAATTGGTTTACCGACCACAAAGCAGAACTGATCGCGGTCGAAGCTACAGGAAAATTCCACAGTCTCGTACACGAAAAACTTCATTCTGTGGGCATCTCAGTCGCCGTTTTGAACCCATACCGGAGCCGGAGATTTGCTCAGGCGCTTGGAGAACTGGCCAAAACAGATGCAATTGATGCATCCGTCCTTGCACGCTTTGCAGCCATGCTCCAGCCGGATGCCACGCCACCGGCACCTAAGTTTTTGAGTAAATTAAGGGAACTGGTCGTCGACAGACGTCAGCTCATTCAAGAGACAACCAGTCTGAAATTGCAGATAAGCCAGGCCAGCCATGCGCTGGTACTACCCGGATTATTCATGACGCCCCTGTTTTTGGGCGGATTCAACCGGCTGGGGGTGGCTTCGGTTTCGGGATGTGCGGGGCTGATGCGTTGGGGCGGTTATGGCGCTTGAGCG
>JAAELR010000177.1 GCA_024226455.1 Paracoccaceae bacterium | reverse complement strand
GGCGTCAGCCTGGGTGCCCTGTTCGAGTTGCAGCCGGCCGGTACCGAGGCCCGCACCCCCGAGTTCATGTCCCAGCTGCGGGATGCCATCCAGACGGCGCTGACGGAGGCCATTCCCGAGGAGGATGAGGCCCCCTGGGTGCTGCAGATCTATGTCCAGGACCAACCCAGTCTGCAGGGTTTTCAGCAGGAGATTGCCGGCTACGCCCAACCGGGTGCGAAAGAGACGGAATACACCCGCCACTTCCAGGGGCTGTTTGCCCAACACCTGGCCCGGATCACCCGGCCCGGCGGCCTGTTTGAAGATCATGCCGTGACCGGGACCCGCTGGCGTGGCCAAGTGCGCCGGGTCCGGGCGGTGCTCTATCGCCGGCTGAAACCCAGAGGCAACCCGCCCCCGGCGATTGAGATCGAAGAGGCGCTGAATGATGTTGCCACCAAATGGGTGGCCGCCCTGGCCTCGGCCGGGATCCGGGCGCGACGGGGCACCGGGCGGGACCTCTACGAGTGGCTGCTCAAGTGGTTCAACCCGGCCCCCGAGATCACCAATGGTGATCCCGACCGGCTGGTGGAGATCGCCCCCTATCCCGGTGATGAAGGACTGCCCTTCGGCTACGATCTGGCCGATCGACTCACGTTGGCGATGCCACGCTCGGACAATGGATCGGCCACCGCCTGCGGGTGGTTACCGATCCGGAGGCGCTGGCGGATGACGACGAAGAGCCCGATGAAGAGGCTACGGGCAGGGATATCCTGGGGGAGATGGAGATCGCCGCGCGGATCATGATCACCGGCGGTGACGAAGGTGAGGATGCCCGTATGACCCGGGCCGATCGGCTGTTGATCCGCAACGCCATCTTTCTCGCCGCCAGGACGGTCAAAGAGAATGGACGGGCCCAGGTCATCACCGAAGATGTGGAGGCGGCACTGCATGCCAGCGGGCTGGATCAGAGCCTGCCCGAGTCACGGCGTAGCCGGGCG
>JAAELR010000176.1 GCA_024226455.1 Paracoccaceae bacterium | reverse complement strand
TCCCGTGCGGCCATCCGCCAGGGTATGGATAACGGCCAGCCGCGCGGACAGGTCGCGCCGGTGCCAGCAGTGATCACGCAGGGTAAAGGCGGTGGTAAAGAGCTGGCTGATATCGGTTGCCCAGGCGTGTACCGGGGTGCCGGTGGAGCCGGAGGTGGAGCGGTGCCGAACCTGTCCGTGTTCCGGGGGAATACCACGGCTGTGCAGGGCGTTGCCGGCGGTCTGGATATCCGTGCGGGTCAACAGCGGCAAGCGGTGAAAAAGGTCCCACTCCAGTTCAGCGCCGGGTTCGTATGCGGCCCTGGACCAGTGCTGCTGGTACCAGGGGATGGTCCGGTAGGCATGGGCGAGCAGACCGCGCAGCTGGAGTAACTGGTAACCCCGCAGGCGGGGCAACGGCCACCATTGCGAGTGGTCCAACTGCCACTGCACGGCCAGCTGGCTGGCCGCGGCGGGGGCCGGTATGGACGGCCAGTCGATACCGGGTACGGCGCTCTGGGGTGTGTCCAGGCCGAGTTTGACGGGCATGGACAATACCGTATCTGAGCTAGGGTGCGGCGTCATGCACACCGGGTGGGTTACCGTCAGCGGGGACGAACGCCTGCTATTGTATAAGGCTGGTCCGCTCAAAGCGGCCGGCGCCGGAGATCCCGAAATCACTAAAAGATCCATCTATTTTGTAGGCGAAGCCCGACTCCTCCGCGTTGGGTCCGCCGAAGGCGCCGGTCAGCCCGGTGTAGCAGCCGGAGCTACAGCCCGAACCGCTGAAAAAGGTTTTAGTGCCCTCAAACTGGAAGGCGGGCCCCTGACTATTTGCGATAGGGATGTTGCCGGTATTATAGGTCGTGCTGGCATAGTTCAACTGGATACTGGCGTTACCACTGGCACTAGTAAAATTCCAGTCCATGCCCAGCACCGCGCTTTGAAAGGCGCCGGCATTGGTACCAAAACTGCCCGAAGGGTCTGCCACGGACGGTATGGTATGCGCGCGCATTTCATAGGTGCCGCCACCCGTGATACCGCTCAGGGTACCGACCGGGGTGGGGTCCACCTCCGCATAAGCCAGGCCACCATACTGGGTCGGGCCGCCGTCAAAGTAACGGGGTGCACCGTCATTAACGCCGGTGGATATACCGCTGTGCCAGGTGCCGATGCTGACATACTGGGTGCCCGAAATCGGCGGTCCCACCACGGTATTGGTCCCGGCCTGGCCGCTGTCGGTCGCGCCACTAAAGGATGTGACGTTCAGGTTGTCATTGTGCACGGTGGTGATCTGTCCGCTCGTGTCGGCGAAACGGTAAAGCGTATTGGCGGCGCCATCATCGTTTTCTGCCCAGGCAAACGCAAAGGCACAATTGTTGGTGCTGCAGTCCGGCGCGGCGTTGACGACGCTCGGCGCGGTGTTGTCGGTGTTGTCGGTGTTGTCGGTGTTGTCGGCGTCCAAGGCCGCCAAGGCCTCCAGGATTGGTTCATAATTGCCATCTTCACTGGTATCGTCCGAGATGATAATCGTTACCGGCTCATCAATCGGTGTCGGAGGTGGTGAACTCTCCGTTCCCAGGGCGTCTCCGCCGCTATCGCCCTCGGCGGTAGTGATGGTAAAACCGGCGGCCCGCAGTTGCTCGACAATCGAGTCGGCATCCTTAAGGTTACCGCCCTCGAACTGCTGCAGATTGCTGCAGCCGCCGAGGTTGCACAGTTGAATGCCGCCGTCGGTGATGAACATGCTCATATGGGTACCATAACTGGCCCGGTAGGCAGTGCCGCGGATACCTATGGTGGCGACCGGTGTGCGCACCCGGTAGGCCTT
>JAAELR010000175.1 GCA_024226455.1 Paracoccaceae bacterium | reverse complement strand
GCGGGGCGGCGATCCGGGATATTCTCACGGTACTCAAACGCCGTTTCCCCGCCATCCCGGTCCTGATCTACCCGGTCAAGGTCCAAGGATCGGGCGCCAGCGCCGAAATTATCGACGCCCTGGCCCTTGCCGGCAAACGCCGCGACTGCGATCTATTGCTCCTGGCCCGGGGCGGCGGTTCCCTGGAAGATCTACAGGCATTTAATCAGGAGGGTGTGGCCAGGGCAATCCATGCCTGTCCCTTGCCGGTGGTATCCGGCATCGGCCATGAGGTGGACTTTACCATTGCCGACTTTGTCGCCGATCTGCGCACCGCCACCCCTTCCGCCGCGGCCGAGGCCGTGACCCCCGATCAGGCCGAGTGGCGGCTGCACCTGAACCGGATAGAGTCCCGCCTGGAGGCAATGATCCACAGCCGGCTGCAACATAGCCGCCAACGCTTGGCCTGGATATCCAAACGCCTGCGCCACCCGGCCCGGGATCTGAGAGAAAATACGCAACGCCTGGACAGCCTGAACATCCGATTGGGGATCGCCATGCAGGGCATCTTGAATCGGAAAAGAGAGCGATATCAACAGATCTTGGGTACTTTGCTGCGACATAACCCTGTAGCAATCATTAAACTCTTCAGAACCACTAACGAACAGTTTCACCGCCGCCTGTTGCTGGCCTGGCGGCAAACCCTGGACCAGCATCAGGCCCGCCTTACGGCCAGCACCCGAGCTCTGGAAGCTGTCAGCCCCACAGCCACTCTCGGCAGGGGTTACGCCATCCTCTCCGAACAACCTGGGGGAAAGTTGATCCGCTCAGTCATGAACACGGCTCCCGGCAGGAAGATCAACGCCCGACTAGTCGACGGCAACCTC
>JAAELR010000174.1 GCA_024226455.1 Paracoccaceae bacterium | reverse complement strand
CGTGGAGTTCTGACTCCATGCCATGTGGTTCGAACTCACATTGCTTTGTGTCAGAAAACCACGCCCACGGCACCAGTCTATTCAGTCGATTGCCCTGCTGGGGAACCGTCACGGTGTTGACCCAAAACGAACAACGCTATATACGAGTAGCCTCGTGGCGATTTGTTCACCGGATTGCGGGCCACGTTAAACATGCCGCTAAAGAGGTCTGGGACGTAACCCCCGGCGCTCTTGAGCGGCGGGGGGTTTTCTTTGCGTCGAGAGGGGCGTTTCTTATGGGCGAAAACTGGAGAAAACGCACGGCACTCGTGCATGACGGTATCCGCCGCAGCCAGTATGGCGAAGTGGCCGAGGCGATCTGGCTGACCCAGAGCTTCGTCTATGACAGTGCCGAACAGGCCGAGGCGAGGTTCATTGCGTCGGGCGAGGACGAGTTCATCTATGCCCGCTACGGCAACCCCACCGTGCGCATGTTCGAGGATCGCATCGCCGCGCTCGAAGGCGCCGAGGACGGCTTTGCCACCGCCTCGGGCATGGCCGCGGTCAATGCCGCGCTGATGTCCATGCTGAAGGCCGGCGATCACGTGGTCAGCGCCCGGGCTCTGTTTGGCTCGTGTCTCTATATTGTCGAGGAGATCCTGCCCCGTTTCGGGGTCGAGGTGACGTTCGTTGACGGCACCGACAACGCGGCCTGGGCGCGGGCCATCCGCCCCGACACGGCGGTGGTTTTTCTCGAAACCATGTCGAACCCGACGCTGGAGCTGATCGACCTTGGGGTCGTGGCCGACCTGGCGCACGCGGTGGGTGCCGCCGTGGTCGTCGACAACGTTTTTGCCACCCCGATCTATTCGCGTGCCCTGGAACTGGGGGCGGATGTGGTGGTTTACTCCACCACCAAACATGTGGACGGGCAGGGGCGCTGCCTGGGCGGCGTGGTGCTGGGCACTAGGGACTATATCCGCAAGACGCTGGAGCCCTTCTTGAAACATACCGGTGGCGCTATGTCGCCGTTCACCGCCTGGGTGATGCTGAAGGGGCTGGAAACGCTGGATCTGCGAGTGCGCGCCATGACCGCCTCGGCGGGCAGGATCTCTGCCGCGCTCGAAGATCACTCAAAGCTGCAAAACGTGATCTACCCGCATTTGCCATCGCATCCGCAGCACGATCTGGCGAAAGCGATGATGGAAGAGGGTGGCACCATGCTGTCGATCGATGTCGCCGGCGGTCAGGCGGCGGCGTTCCGTGTGCTGAACGCGCTGCAGATATTCACCATCTCCAACAATCTCGGCGACGCCAAGAGCATCGTGACCCACCCGGCCACCACCACGCATCAGCGGCTCAGCGACGAACAGCGCGCCAGGCTTGGTATCTCCCCAGGCCTGATTCGCGTCAGTATAGGCATCGAGGATGGCAGTGATCTGCTTGATGACTTGTTGCAGGCGCTGGACAGGGCCTAGCCCTCTGATTGAGCATATTTGCGGATGAAGATGTGCGAATTTTTTTTGCATCATCGGTTGAGAAACACCAATTGACCCTTGCGCTCGCGGTGTTACGACATTCCCACCAAGCTTGGGTATCAAACCCAGACTGTGCCGCCGAGCCCCGAAACCGTGCCGATGCTGCTCTGGGCGCTGATGGCCTCGGGTCAGATCATCATGCGAAAGGTAGATGGGGTCACCGGTGGTTTCGACCGTTGCTCTCGCCGATCTGCATGCGGTTCTCGGATCGCCGGGGTTCCGGCGAGACTCTGTCGACGGAGAATCGACAATAGCGACCAGGCATGACCCCTCGATACCGAGCAGAACAGGCACAGTTGCCGCTGCCCTTTCAACCGAGTCCGATAGCGCGACTTTCAGAAGGAGGACCGGGCGATTGCTCTGACGCTGCTGGCGCAATTGCTGCTGGCGGCAGTCGGGGTCAATCCGGAGGAGGCGGAAGATGAGCGTTGAACATGGCGCTTTGCTGCCGCCCTCCCTTCTGCAGCGCCGCGCTGTTGTCTATGTGCGCCAGTCGACCCAAACTCAGGTCATGGTCAACCTTTAGAGCCAGCGCAGGCAATACGATCTGGTTGAGACAGCGCGTGGATACGGGGCTCGCCGAGGTCGGGGTATGCGGAGCATGCCCGAGAGGAGGGGTGCACCGGTTCAATGAACGAGGGCCGGACGGTTTGGTCGATGGGAAATCCACCGGCCCCAAACCTAAGCTGAGCCAAGATCAACGGACCATGCTCAAGCAAATCGTGACGGCAGGTCCTGATCCGGAGGTTGATGGTGTGGTGCGGTGGCGCTGTGCTGATCTGGTAGCGATAAT
>JAAELR010000173.1 GCA_024226455.1 Paracoccaceae bacterium | reverse complement strand
CGACCTCCTCGGCAAGGTATTGGGCAAACTCCCTCAGCGTGGGGTGTTTAAAGAAAATTGTCGGGGTAAGTTCGATCTTGTAACGGTTGCCGATACGGCTGGCGAATTCGGTCATGCTGAGCGAGTCGAAGCCGTATTCGCCCATTTCTTCGGCGGGATCGATTCGAGAGGCATCTACCTTAAGGATCTGTGTGACCTCTGCGATCAGGGCCTGCTCGATGCTGCGGCGCGGACCAGCGTCCGCGGCCGCTTTGGCAGCGGGTATGGGCAGGCGGGCCGCCTGGATCGGCTGTCTTAGATGACGGCGGCTTACTGGGCCGCGCCGACGGCTTGCGCTGGCTGTCACCTCTACCCAATAGTGCTCCCGGGCAAAGGGGTAGTTGGGCAGTGAGACCCGCCTTGGGGGTTGCCTGCCGGCCAATAGATTCCACTCCACCCCTATGCCCGATACCCAGAGCCGGGCCAGCCGGTCGAGATCGCGATTAAGCAGCAGTGCTTCAAGGAACGAACGTCCCGCTTCTCCGCCGATCAGCGGATCCGCCAGGCTACTCCCCGATGTCCGCTGCGCCTTGAGATCACCCTGGTGCAGCCCAACGATCTGCTTTTCTCCGTTGGCAAACTGACGTAGCTTCTGCTCCATCTTTTCGAGGGAATCGGTGACAAAGGCCAACCGTTGCTCCATAGGTTCACGCCCCACCTGTAGGGTGTAGGCGATCTCGTGCAGCGTGGGCTGATCGGTGTCGTTATCGGGCAGGTTGAGCACGAAATCGGCCATGCGTCCGGCGTAGAGCTGCAGCCGATCGGGGTTTTTAGCCGAGAGCACTACCAGTGCCGGAGAGCCGTAGTGGAGGTCACGTGGGGGCTGCGGATACTCCTCGATAATGACGTGGGCATTGGAACCGCCAGCGCCAAAGGAGCTGATGCCGGCCCTGCGTGGCAGCGGTTTTCCGCTACTGTTCTGGGCGGTGTGCCATGGGGCCAGCTCCCGCTGCACGTGAAAGGGTGAGGCCTCGAAATCGATGTTGGGATTAAGCTGTTCAGAGTGCAGCGATGGGACCAACCGCCGGTGACGCAACTGCAGCAGCACCTTGGTCATGCCGGCTACTCCGGCGGCGGATTCCAGGTGGCCGATATTGGATTTGGCCGAACCGATGGCGCAGGATTGCCGGGGCATCTCGTCACCGAACGCCCGTGAGAGTCCGGCGACCTCGATGGGATCTCCCAGGCTGGTGCCGGTGCCGTGGGCCTCGATATAACTGATGCTGGCGGGATCGATCCGCCCTTTTTTCAAGGCCTTTTCGATCAGCTCCGCCTGGGCACGCGGGCTGGGCACGGTAAAGCCGTTGGTCTTGCCGCCGTGGTTGAGAGCGGAGGCCTT
>JAAELR010000172.1 GCA_024226455.1 Paracoccaceae bacterium | reverse complement strand
TTGGCCAACTGAAACCGAAACGGAAAGGCAAGACACATGAGCACTCTTTACGAAGGCAACACCCTTGGCGATGTTGTTCTGTATCAAGAGCCCAATTACAGCCCCGGCGCCGTGACCGTTGGAACGGCGGCTGACCTGGAACCCGGCACGGTTCTGGGCAAGATCACCGCAACCGGCAAATACATCCGCTCTGTGCGCACCGCGACGGACGGGTCCGAGAACGCCGTGGCGGTTCTGACCCGTCAGGCGGACGCAGCTGCGGCAGATGTGGCGAGCGTCGCTCTCTTGCGTCACGCGCGCGTGCGCCGTGGCGGGCTGGTGTTCGATGCCAGCTACAGCACCGAGGCATTTAGAGACGCCGCAATTGCCTCGCTGGCCGGCGCCGGAATTGTCGCCGAATAGGCAGCCCGGCCCCTGATCTGATGCGCGGCCTGGCGGCAGAGATCAACCAACCCTGAACAACCCCGATCACAAAGGATCAACACCATGGCTCACATGGATATCTTCACCAACAGCGCGTTCAATACGCGCGAGTTGTCGGTTGCGGTGAACATCGTTCCCAACCAATGGGGTGACATCGGCCAGCTCGGCCTGTTCACGCCCAGGCCCCTGCGGCAGACCGCTTTCTCTGTCGAGATGAAGAACGGTGTCATCACTCTCATCACGTCGAGCCAGCGCGGCACGCCCTTGCCCGGCAATCGGCGGGCCAAGCGATCGCTGAAAAGCTTCAACACGTCGCGTTTCGGTCTGTCGTCGCAGATCACCGCCGATGACATCGACGGTATCCGGGCCTTTGGCCAGGAAAGCGAGCTGAAGCAGGTGCTGGGCGAGGTGGCAGACCGGCAGGAGGAAACCCGTGGGTCGATCGACATCACGCGCGAGTTTCTGCGGGCCGGGGCGCTGCAGGGCGTCGTCAGGGACGCCGACGGGACCGTGCTGCTGGATCTGTTTTCCGAGTTTGGCGTGACGCAAAGGGAGGTGGATTTTACCCTGGGCAGCGCCACGGGATTTGACGCCGGCTGTGCCGCTGTCACCCGCCACATCAAGACCGAGCTCAAGGGCGATGTCATGCGCGGCGTCGGCGCCCTGGTCACGCCCACGGCCTGGGACAAGCTGATGTCCAATGCCGAGTTCAAGGAGGCCTACAAGTTCTTTGAAAACACCAATGGGCAAAACCCGCTGCGCGAGGATATCGGCTGGGGTCGGATGTTCGCGCATAAAGGCATTGCCTGGATGGAATACCTGGCCTCCGGCGACGTGCCGCAAGAGGACGGCTCGGTGGTAAGCACCGATTTCATCCCCGATGGCGACATGCGCTTTTTCCCGCTGGGCACCCGCAATACGTTTTTCGACCACAACGCGCCGGCCGACTACATGTCGACCGTGGGTCAGCCCGGCACGCCGTTTTATTCGACGGTCATTCCCGACCCGTCGAAAGAGCCGCGCTTTGTCGATGTCGAGGTGCAGATGAACACCATGGAAATGTGCATCCGCCCGGCTGTTTTGGTGCGCGGTCACTCCAGCACCTGAGGCTACTCACCGCACTGATCGGCAATCGGGCCCGGCGTTGTTTGCGCCGGGCTTTTTCACAACCAGGACAGGGAAACAGAAACATGGCGAAGCGCAAGAAAACCGATGTGGTTCATGTCCACATTGACCGCAAACCGTTCACCTATCAGCTGAACAAAACGCAAAAGCGAACCCTGCCGCTCGGCTGGAAGGGCACCGTCGCCGGTAACGTCGCCGATGACATCGAACAGGAGGGT
>JAAELR010000171.1 GCA_024226455.1 Paracoccaceae bacterium | reverse complement strand
CCTCGGCTGTCGCCACGCGCTCCAGGTGCATGGCGAGCGCGCCGTCGAGATCGCCGCGCATCTGCAGGATGTCGGCGATCTGGCCCTTTGTGACAGCGACGGAGTGTTTGTCGCCGAGCGCCTCGTAGACCGGGAGCTCTTCGCTCTCTCGGATGCGCAGTGCGCCGTCGAGATCACCGCGCGTCTGCAGGATGTCGGCGATCTGGCCCTTTGTGATGGCGATGTTGCGTTTGTCGCCGAGGGCCTCGTAGACCGGGAGCTCTTCGCTCTCGCGGATGCGCAGCGCGCCGTCGAGATCACCGCGACGCATCAGCCTGTCGCCATGCAATCCTTTGAGCTGCGCCATCAGCCCGTCTTCGATGTCTTCGCGTTCAAGTGCCGCATCGAGCAGTTCATCCTGAAACCCGGTATCGCCCAGCCGTTCCGCGGCATTGATGCTGTGGCCCAGCAAGGGCGCCGAGGGTGCATGGCCGCCCGTGGCAAGCTTTGCAAACACCGGTTTGGCAAGGGAGACCGTCGCGCGCGCGTTTTGGGACAATGGAAACAGGAAGATCACGGCCGCGGTGGCGGCGGCGTCGAGCAGGGCGCCGTCGGGTGCCGGGGCGCGAAGCGCCTGCAGGGTGGCCTCTATAGCGCGCATGTCGGCGGGGAAAAACCCCGCATCATCCTGCCAGGCCTCGGCAAGGGCGGGCAGCGCGGCCTCTGCGATGGCGGCCGCCAGCTTGTCATCGGGGCTGGCGACGAGCGGCCGGGCCAGCGGATTGATGGCGGCATGGGGACGTTTGGACATTCCCCTCCAGCCCGCCTGCAGCCCGTGATCGTCCAGCAGGCCCAGGGCGAGAAGTGTGTCGAGCGCGGCCTCGGGGCCAGCGATGCCGGCCACT
>JAAELR010000170.1 GCA_024226455.1 Paracoccaceae bacterium | reverse complement strand
TGCGCCGCAACGGCGGCACCGCGGGACGGGTTCTGCATGGCGCGGTCGTGGCAGACGACTTCAAGGGCGACAGCGTCACCTTTCTGGCGCGCCAAGCCTTTTGGGCAGGGCGTGTCGACGCCGCCCCAGCGACGGCCCACCCGCGCCACGTGACCGTGCCCGTGATCCGGGTCAGCGACATCATGGCGGATCACCACCCCACCCTGGTGATGATGGATATCGAGGGGGGCGAGGCCGACCTGGCCGGCTACGGCTGGCCCGACCACGTGCGCATGGTCATCCTCGAGGTGCATACGGGCGGCTATGACGCCGACACACTGCGCGGTATCTTCACCGGATTCTTTGACGCCGGTTTCACCTATTGCCCCAGGGGATCCCGCGAGGAAACGCTGGTATTCCTACGTCCCGCCGACTGACACACTCGCTCGCACATATGTGGCACAGTGCCACTTGTTGCCGGGCACGGGCTGGCGTAAGTCGACGCTCATGTCGATATGGGAATACGCCAACCCTAAAAAGTTCATCGCCACCGCGGATGCGGTGCTGCCGTGGTTTTCCGGCCTCGCCGTGATCTGCCTTGTGGGCGGGCTGGTCTGGGGCTTCTTCTTCACACCAGAGGATTACCGGCAGGGTGCGACGGTCAAGATCTTCTACCTGCATGTGCCCGCCGCGATGATGGCGATCAATGCCTGGGCGATGATGCTGGTAACCTCGCTGGTCTGGCTGATCCGGCGCCACCATGTCAGCGCGCTGGCGGCCAAGGCGGCGGCCCCGATCGGCCTGACTTTCACCCTGATCGCGCTGGTGACCGGCGCAATCTGGGGCCAACCGATGTGGGGCACATGGTGGGAATGGGATCCGCGGCTGACCAGCTTCCTGATCCTGTTTCTGTTCTATCTCGGTTACATGGCCCTTTGGGAGGCCATCGAAAACCCCGACACCGCCGCCGACCTGACCGCGATTCTCTGCCTGGTGGGCTCGGTGTTTGCCATCCTCAGCCGCTATGCGGTCAATTTCTGGAACCAGGGCCTGCATCAGGGCGCCTCGCTCAGCCTCGACAAGCAAGAGAACGTGGCCGATGTCTACTGGTACCCGGCACTGGTCTGCATCGTGGGCTTCGTGCTGCTCTTCATCGTGCTGGTGTTGGTCAGGACCAAGACCGAGATCCGCCGCCGCCGGCTGCATGCGCTGGAAATGCGCGAGAGGATGGGATGATGCCTGAGCTTGGCAAATACGCCGCCACCGTTCTGAGCGCCTACGGGATCAGCCTGGGGCTGCTGGCGTGGCTGATCCTGCAAAGCCTGTGGAAATCGCGCCGCATGAAACGCAAGCTCGACGCGGCAGAGGCAAGGCGGCAGCGCAATGGTTAAACCGATGATGATCCTGCCGCCCGTGATCTTCGCCGGGCTCGCGGTGCTGTTCTTTGTCGGCATGAACCGCAGCGACCCAAGGGCGCTGCCCTCGACCTTCATCGGCAGGCAGGCACCTGGGTTGGCCGCCACGCCGGTTGGGTCGCTGTCAAGCTTCGACCGAGCCGCTCTGGAAGAGCCCGGGCTGAAGCTGGTCAATTTCTGGGCAAGTTGGTGCCCGCCCTGCCGCGCCGAGCACCCTACGTTGATCAAGTTGGCCAACGACCTGCCAATCTACGGTGTGAATCAAGATGTCAAACCCGCTGACGCTCTCGATTTCCTCGACGACCTGGGCAACCCGTTCAAGGCGCTGATCTACGACGGCAACAAGCGCCAGTCGATCGACTGGGGAGTCTACGGTCTACCCGAAACATTCCTGATCGACGGCGACGGCACGGTTCTGCTGCGGATCGCCGGTCCGCTCACCAACCGCGTCCTAGCCGACAAATTGCGCCCGGCGATGGAGCAGGCGGCGAAGTAGGCGCCGAGCGGCGCCCGCCAGCGCAGGTCCACCGCCGACGCTATTGCGCCGAGATACCGAGGACGTCGGTCGTTGCGGGTTTGGGATCAGCCGATCCGCCGATCCGCCGATCACCCCGCCAGCGACATCGCGGTGATGATGACGACGAAAAAGCCGATCTCAAGAAGGTGATAGCGCGGTACAAAGCGCCGCGTACGTGTGCGCATCTGGAATTGTATCATGTCAGCCCCCAAGTTGACGCGATATGGTTAGCGGTCTCTTAACGGCGACCCAAGGAAACAATGCGTTTCGCAGGCTGCGGCAGGCGTCTGCGAAACACCGCCCGTGGTCTTGCCGATATTGACCCGGAACCGGCAACGCCGGGTTCTGGCTACGTGGCCGAAGCCGCCTGGCCGCGCGAATCTCTCGGAAACGGCACCAGGCGCTGGTTTTCTTCATCCCAAAGCTTCAGGCGGAAACTGCCGAGCGCCTCGGGCCACTTGATCCGCCGCTGCCGCGCCGCCAACTCCGCCGGCATCCCGTGATGCGCCTGGCGCAACCGGTAGCAGGGGATCGTCGGCATGAAATGGTGGATGTCGTGATAGGCGATGTTGCCGGTGCCGATATCCCACCAATGCCCCAGATCAAGGCAGGATGAGCCCTGCAGCGTGGCCTTGCGAAAATCAAGCTCCGGCTTGCGGTCCCAGTAGGTGCCCTCGAAGTTGTGCTGCAAGAACACCATGAAGACCCCGATAACAGAGGCGATCACCGCGCCGATGGCCAGCACCGCCAGCCCGATCCAGCCAGCCAGCAGGTAGAGCACCCAGAGCCAGGCCAGCAGCATCAGGTTATGGGCGACAATGCCCGCCGCGCCGACCCGGGCGGCGTTGCGCGGCCAGCGGTAGGCGATGAAATAGGTAAAAAGCCCGCCCAGGGGCAGCAGGATGAACGGGTTGCGGTATAGCCTGTACTGCAGACGCTCGGCGCGCGTGGCCTGCTGCCACTCACGCAGGGTCATGGTGTGGATCTCGGTGGTCTCGCGATGTTCGAGATTGCCCAGATAGGCGTGGTGCATGTTATGATTGTACTGCATCGCCCGATAGGGGGCGAAGGTGAACGGTGACAGGACATAACCCGCCAGATCGTTGTGCCACTTTGTTCTGAACAGCGAATGGTGCCCGCAGTCATGTTGGACCACATAGAGCCGGGCAAGGCCGAAGGTGATCAGCACGACAAAGGGCACCGAAGCCCACCAGTACCCTGCTTCGACCAGCGTGACGGCGGCCCAGAGCGCGGTGAAGAACACAGCAAACGTGCCGAAATAGCTTAAGCTCGCAATGCGGTTGTCCTTGACGGTATAGGATTTGAGGTATTCGCGGATTTCCATGACGCTCACTGTCTGGCCTGTGGCGCACCATGGCGAAAAACCACCATGGACCGGCGCCGGTTCTCATATTCCATTAACCCGAATTCCCTGCGGCTTGTCCAGCAACCCGAAAGAACGGACCCCGCCAAAGCGTGGCCCACCGGGGCCCTAGCTGCCGTGGGGCTTCTTGCCCAGATGCTTGCGTAGCCGCGACGGCGTCGATTTCTTGCGGTCCTTGTAGGGGTTCTTGTCCGCCTGACTGCGCATGTGCAGCCGAACCGGTGTGCCGGGCATGTCGAAGTCGTCGCGCAGTCCGTTGACCAAGTAACGTGAATAACTCGCCGGAACCTTGTCGGGATGCGAACACATCACCACGAAGCCCGGCGGCCGGGTCTTGGCCTGGGTCATGTAGCGCAGCTTGATGCGGCGCCCACCCGGTGCCGGTGGCGGGTGCGCCTCCAGCATGCCGGTCAGCCACTGGTTCAGCCGCGCCGTCGGCACCCTGCGATTCCAGACCTCGTGCGCTTTCACAACCGCGGCATGCAGCCGGTCGAGCCCGCGGCCCGTCAGCGCCGACACCGTCACCAGCGGCGCACCGCGAAGCTGGGGCAAAAGCCGCTCGAATGCCTCTTTCAACTCCGCCAGCTTGGCCTGCTTTTCCGGCTCGGCATCCCACTTGTTCACTGCCACCACGACCGCGCGGCCCTCGCGCTCTGCCAGATCAGCGATGCGCAGATCCTGCTGCTCGAACGGGATCGCGGCATCGAGCAGGACTACCACCACCTCGGCGAACTTGACCGCACGCAACCCGTCGGCGACCGACAACTTTTCGACCTTGTCCTGCACCCGGGCCTTCTTGCGCATACCCGCAGTGTCGAAGATGCGCATCGGCGTGCCGTCCCAGTCGGCCAGCAGGCTGATGGCGTCGCGGGTGATGCCGGCCTCGGGGCCGGTGAGCAGCCTGTCCTCGCCGACAATCCGGTTGATCAGGGTCGACTTGCCGGCATTGGGCCGCCCGACAACAGCGATCTGCAGCGGCCTCTTCGGTCCCTCATCGCCGGTTTCGTCGCCGGTTTCGTCGCCGATATCGACATCGGTTTCCGGCTCCAGTTCGGCGGCACGCTCGGCAAAGCCATCGGCCAGCGGAGCAAGCTGGGAGTAGAGATCGCTCAGACCCTCGCCATGCTCGGCCGACAGCCGGATGGGCTCTCCCAGCCCAAGCCCATAGGCCTCGATCACGCCGGCATCGGCCGCCGACCCTTCGGCCTTGTTGGCGGCCAGGATAACATGCGCCGACCTGCGGCGCAGGATGTCGGCAAAGATCTCGTCGGCTGGCAGCACGCCAGCGCGGGCGTCGATCACGAAAAGGCAGATATCGGCCATATCCACGGCGCGCTCGGTCAGCTTGCGCATCCGGCCCTGCAGGCTCTGGTCCGAGGCCTGCTCCAGCCCCGCGGTATCTATCACGGTGAAGCGCAGATCACCCAGCCGCGCCGCGCCCTCGCGCAGGTCCCGGGTAACACCGGGCTGGTTGTCGACCAGCGCCAGGCGCTTGCCTACCAGGCGGTTGAACAGCGTCGACTTGCCCACATTGGGCCGCCCGACAATGGCGAGGGTAAAGGACATGGCGCGCGCTCCGAAGCGATGCGAACGCGCCTACTACACCGGTTTCAGCCTAACGGAAAGCGTGAAGCTTGCCGCGGCCAGAGATCACGTACATCGTGCCACCCGCCACGGCCATCGAACTGGCAGCACCGCCGGGCAGGTCAACGCTGGCGCGCGCAGCGCCGGTTGCCGGGTCGAAGGCGTTCAGCGTGCCGTCATCCGAGGCGACCCACAGGCTGCCACCGGCCAGCACGGGGCCGTAATGCGCAAAGATCGCCTTTGTCCGCCGCGCCTTCTCGCGCTTGTAGTACCGCAGTTCATTGCCCCAGATCTTTTCGCCGGTCTCGGCGTCAAGCCGGATCAGCTCGTTCTGGTCCGAGATCATGAAGACCGAATTGCCCGCCACCGAGACCGGCCCGTAAGCGCCCTCGCGCGCGGTCCAGATCCGCTCGCCCGAGCGCAGGCTGAGCGCCACGGCGCGGCCCGACTGGTTGCCGGTATAGATCACGTCGCCGACGATCACCGGGTCGGCGGTTATGTCAGAGATGTTGGCATAGGCCCGCCCCGCGCGCCGACCCGAAACCGCAGAGCCCCAAAGCCGCACGCCGCCCTGGCGCAGGGCAGCCACCAGCTCACCCGAACCGAAAGGGAAGATCGCCACCTGGTCGGTCACCGCAGGCCCGGCGCCACCGACCATGCCCGATACGCTGGGCGTGCCCGGCAATTGCCAGCGCACCCGACCGTCGCCGGCGTCGATGGCCCAGGCGCGGTTGTCGCGCCCCACCACATAGACCAGACCGCCAGACACGGTCGGGCTGCTGGTCGCCGGCGCCTCGATGGCCTGCCGCCAGATCTCCGCCCCGGTCGCGCCATCCATCGCCACCACCTCTCCGAAGGCCGTGGTGGCAAAGACCTTGCCACCCGCCACGGCCAGCCCGCCGCCAGAGGCGTCCTTGCTGCGCTCTTCAGGCGGGGTCAGGTTCACGCTCCACAAGGTCTGCCCGGCTGTGGTCACCGCCGTCACCGTCGACTGGCTGTCCATGGCATAGACCCGCCCGTCCGACACCACCGGGTCGGATGTGATGCGGAACTTGCGGGTGTTGCCGTGGCCGATACTGGCGGTCCAGATCAGCTGTGGCGCTGCTGTGAAGGCCGGGTGCCCCGGTAGGTGCGCCGCGGTGCCCGAAGTATGCGTCCATGCGGCATTGGCCACGGTGGCCGGCGCCCGAAACGCGGTGTCGAGCGACACCGTTGCCTCGCCCGCGCCCGGATCGGCGGCTTCAGCAAAAAGCGGGGCACGCACCGCCAGACGCTCTCCATGCAGGATCACCTCTTTATCGGCGCAGCCCGCCAAAACGGCTATGCCACCCAGAATCCCCAAGGCCTTGGACATGTTCACGGCTCGCGCCCCTTCCTACCCGTCAGGTCAAACTACTGACTTTGTTGGCAAACCCGCCCCGACCCTTTCAGGCTCAGGCCGGATCCGTATAGCCCCCCAGCGCCACAATCAACTGAGAGACCCTCTGACGCAAGCCCTGGCTTGCCTCGGTATCTTCGGTCAGCGCCCTGAGGCGCTTCAACGCGGCCTCGCGGTCGCCCTGTTCGATCTCGGCCAGCGCCATCTGCTCTTCAGCCAGAACCCGGAACGCGCTGCCTGCCTCGGCCAGCGGTTGCAGCGCCGCTATACGGTCTGCCGGGGCAGTATCGGCGGCGGTCAGGATCACCAGCTTGAGCGCCGCAAGATCGCGGTACACCACCGGCTGCCCGGCATCGTCGGCAACCGAACGCAGCGCCCTGGCGGCGGCTTCGCCGTCCTCTGCCGCCCCGGCCTCTGTCGAAAGCAGCATCGCCACCACCGGCGCGGTGCCGCCAGTCACCTCAAGCCCGGCCAGCGCCGCGGCACGCGCCCCGCTGTCGTCGGCCTCCATCGCGGCCAGTATCGCATCGCCGCGCGCCTCGGCGTCGGCGCGGGCGCTGGCCTTGCTCCACTCGTTATAGGCAGCCCCGCCAACCAGCAGCAGGACCAGCAGGATCGCGATCCAGCCATAGCGTTTGATATAGCCGAAAAGCTTGTCGCGCCGGACTTCCTCGGTGACTTCCTCGATAAAGCTGTCTGTCTCGCTCAACGTCGTTCTCCAACCGGCTTTGCGCCTCTCTTACACGCAAGCAATTCCCCTTGCCAAGGGCATGCACCGACACTGCGGCGCGGCGGCTTGCACGCCACCCCGCAAAAGTTTAATTTGAACTGAACGGTTCAGCGTTTTTCCGGTCTGTCCCTTGCAGATGCCCAAAGTGCGACTATCTGGCCAGAAACGGTGCGCGCTGAGCCCATTGTTATATGCAGGGACCGACAATGCGTTTCTTTTCCATCGTGACCGCCCTTCTGGTCTCGACCACGCTTTATCTATTGGTATTCGAACGAGAAGCAGTTCGCGCCTTCGCCGCCGGGGAAACCGCCACCGAAACCCCTGTCGAAACTGCCCAAGAAGAGGTTGGCGACCGCGTATCGGTGGTGGCGCTGGCGTCGACCGCGGTGCAGATCGAGCAGGGCGTGCTGGTGCGCGGCCGAACCGAGGCGGCGCGCCAGGTCGATGTGCGGGCCGAAACCACCGGCACGGTGATCTCGGAACCACTGCGCAAGGGCGCCTTCGTCGAGGCCGGCGCATTGCTGTGCAGCATCGATCCCGGCACCCGCGAAGTTTCACTGAACGAGACCATGGCCCGGCTGGCAGAGGCCAAGTCGCGCCTGCCAGAGGCCGAAGCGCGACTGGCAGAGGCGCTGGCCGCAGTCCCCGCCGCCGAGGCCCGCATCGCCGAGGCCCGCGCCCGGGTGCCCGAGGCCAAGGCGCGGCTGGCAGAGGCGCTGGCGAATGTACCCGCGGCAGAAGCCCGGCTGCTGGAGGCCCGCGCCTCGATCCCGACAGCAGAGGCCCGGCTGGCAGAGGCGCTGGCCTCGATCCCCACCGCACGGGCCCGCCTGGCCGAAGCCGTCGCATCGATCCCCACCGCAGAGGCACGACTGGCAGAGGCAGAGGCCTCTGTGCCCACCGCCAAGGCACGGCTGGCAGAGGCCGAAGCCTCGATCCCCACCGCCGGGGCCCGGCTGGCAGAGGCCGAAGCCTCGATCCCCACCGCCAGGGCCCGGCTGGCAGAGGCAGAGGCCTCGATCCCCACCGCCAAGGCCCGGCTGGCAGAGGCGCGCGCCGCCGTGCCGGCCTCCGAGGCTGCCCTCGTCGAGGCGAAATCGCGGCTGCCAGAGGCAGAGGCCCGCGTTGCCGAGGCCGAAGCCAGGCTGGTAGAGGCCGAGTTGAACCTCAACGCCGCCACCGAACTGGCCAGGACCGGCTATGCCTCTGAAACCCGCGTCGCCGCCGCAGAGGCCGCCGCCGAAACCGCGCGCGCCGGGGTTCACGGGGCCAGGTCGCAGTTCGAAGGCGCCAGGGCCGGTGTGCAAAGCGCCATGTCGCGCCTCAAGGGTGCCCATGCCAGCGTGCAGGCCGCAATCGGCCAGGTAGAGGGCGCCAAGGCTTCCGTCCAGGCCGCCAAGGGCCAGGTCGAAAGCTCGCTGGCCGCGGTGCAGGCCGCCAAGGGCCAGGTCGAAAGCGCCAAGGCCGCCATCGCATCCGCCAGGGGCCAGGTAGAAAGCGCCAAGGCATCCGTGCAATCGGCCAAGGGTCAAGTCGAAAGCGCCAAGGCCGCCGTCGTCTCTGCCGAGGGTCAGGTCGAGGGCGCCAAGGCCGCTGTTGCCTCTGCCGAAGGTCAGGTCGAGGGCGCCAAGGCCGGCGTCGAGACCGCCAAGGGCCAGATCGAAACGTCCAAGGCCTCGGTCGAGGCCGCCAGATCAGGAATAGAGAGCGCCGATGCCGGGGTGATCACTGCGGTCTCGGCGCTGGAGGGCGCCAAGGCGGGTATCCAGTCGGCCAATTCCCAGATCGAGGGTGCCCGGGCTGGCATCCAGTCTGCCGAGGCCACCGTCGCCGCCGCCGACAAGGAAATCGAACGGCTGGAGATCCACGCCCCCTTTGCCGGGCTGCTCGAATCGGACACCGCCGAACTGGGCGCGTTGCTGCAGCCCGGCGGACTTTGTGCCACGGTGATCCAGCTTGACCCGATCAAGCTGGTGGGCTTTGTGCCGGAAACCGAGGTCGACAAGGTGCGCCACGGCGCCATTGCCGGTGCGCGGCTTGCCACCGGGCGGCAGGTGGTGGGCAAGGTGACCTTCCTCAGCCGCTCGGCCGACCCCGCCACCCGCACTTTCCGGGTCGAGGTCGCGGTACCCAATACCGACCTTTCGATCCGGGACGGCCAAACCGCCGAGATCGTGATCGAAGCTGACGGTCTGCCGGGGCACCTGATCCCGCAATCGGCGCTGACGCTGGACGATGACGGCGCGCTCGGCGTGCGCATCGTCGACGACCAGCAACGCGCCGGCTTCCTTCCCGTCGCGGTTTTGCGCGACACGCTTGACGGCATCTATGTCAGCGGCCTGGGAGAAACCGCCAACATCATCGTCGTTGGACAGGAATACGTGACCGATGGCGTGCCGGTTGCGCCCACCTTCCGCGAGGCGGCTCAATGACCGGCATCGTCGACTGGGCAGGCAACCGGGCCCGCATGGTGTTGGCCTTCGTCGTGCTGTCTTTGCTGGTCGGCGGCTATGCCTATGGTGTGCTGCCGAAAGAGGGCGAGCCCGATATCGAGATCCCCGCGATCTTCATCTCGGTCCCCTTCCAGGGCATTTCCGCCGAGGACAGCGAAAAGCTGCTGGTCCGGCCGATGGAAACCGAACTGGCCGGTCTTGACGGGCTGAAGACCCTGCAAGGCATCGCGTCCGAAGGCTATGCTGGCGCAGTGATGGAGTTCGAATTCGGCTGGGACAAGACCAAGACCATAGCCGATGTCCGCGACGCAATGAATTCCGCCGAGGCCAGTTTCCCCGACGGGGCCGAGCAATACTCGATCGACGAGCTCAACTTCTCCGAGTTTCCCATCGTCATCGTCAACCTGACCGGCGCAGTGCCCGAACGCACGCTGCTGCGCGTCGCCAAAGACCTTCAGGACCGCCTCGAAGCGCTCGACCCGGTGCTCGAAGCCGCCCTTACCGGGCATCGCGACGAGATGCTCGAGGTGGTGATCGACCCGCTCCGGCTGGAGGCCTACAACGTCACCGCGGGTGAACTGATCAGCGTGGTGACCAACAACAACCGCATGATCGCCGCCGGCGAGGTAGAGACCGACACCGGCGCCTTCAGCGTCAAGATCCGGTCGAGTTTCGAGGACCAAAGCGACGTCTATGCATTGCCGATCAAGAACAATGGCGACAGCCAGGTGCTGCTGGGCGAACTGGCCGACATCCGCCTGACCTTCGAGGACCGCCCCGGCACCGCGCGCTTCAACGGGGTCAACACGGTGGCGTTGCAGGTGGTCAAGCGCAAGGGTTTCAACCTGATCGACACCGCCGCACTGGTGCGCGCCGAGGTCGAGGCCGAACGCCAGACCTGGCCCATTGAACTGCAGCAAGCGATCAATGTCGGCACCTCGAACGACCAGTCCTTTGTGGTCGACAGCATGGTGCGCCAGCTTGAAGGCTCGGTGCTGACCGCCATCGCGCTGGTGATGATCGTGGTGCTGGCAGCACTCGGTACCCGCGCGGCGCTGCTGGTCGGCTTCGCGATCCCGACCTCGTTTCTTTTGTGTTTTGCCTTTCTCGCGTTGATGGGGGTGTCGATTTCGAACATCGTCATGTTCGGTCTGATCCTTGCCGTGGGCATGCTGGTCGACGGTGCCATCGTGGTGGTGGAATACGCCGACAAACGCATCAAGCAGGGCGTTGGCCCGATGCACGCCTATATCGAGGCCGCCAAGCGCATGTTCTGGCCGGTGGTGTCATCCACAGCCACCACGTTATGCGCCTTCCTGCCGATGCTGTTCTGGCCGGGCGTGGCGGGCGAGTTCATGGGCATGCTGCCGGTAACGCTGATTTTCGTGCTCAGCGCCTCGCTGGTGGTGGCGCTGATCTACCTGCCGGTGATGGGTGGCGTGGCGGGCCGGATGAGCCGCAAGTTCGAGCGCGCCTCGACCGCACTGAAGCACCTGATCCCGTGGTGGATCGCCCGCGCCGCACTGGTGCCGCTTACCGCCTACCTGGTCTTTGTCGGCGCGATGCAACTGCTCAACCCCGACTATATTTTTGCCGTCGCAGGGGGCAAAACCCCGCTGACCGGTGCCATGGCCTACCTTCCGGGCGCGGTTCTGTTTCTCATCGGGGCGGTCTTTACCTCGATCACCCTGGGTGCCGCCCAGATCGAACGCCGCGCCAGGCCGATCCGCGCCGGTCGCCGCCGCACGCCGTTCGGCTTGTTCATCAAGTTTATCGCCGGCAATCCGGCGATGCCGATCCTCGCCATCGCCGGCATCGTCACCTTCGTGGTTTCGACCTTCATCTATTTCAGCCAGAACAATCTCGGCATCGAGTTTTTCGTCGAGAGCGAGCCCGAACAGGCCATCGTCTATGTCCGCGCCCGGGGCAACCTGTCGCTAACGGAGAAGAACGCGCTGGTGCAAGAGGTCGAAAAGGTGATCCTTGCCACCCCCGGCATCGACAGCGCCTTTGCCTTTGCCGGCGAGGGTGGGCTGAACGCCAATACCGGCGGCGCCTCGGGGCCGCGCGACACGATCGGCCAGATACAGATCGAAATGATCCGCTGGCAGGACCGCCCGCGCGAGGCAGGTGCACCGTTCCTGGGCGTGCTGGAAACCGAAAGCATCGTGGCCGAATATGACGGCGACCTGATCATCGAACGGCTCGGGGCGCAGCTGGCGCAAATCCCGGGCATCAAGACCGAGATCCTCAACCTCTCGCGTGGTCCCGCCAGCGGCAAACCGGTGCATCTGCGGCTCAAGGGCGACGACTGGGACGACCTGATGGCCGCCACCGAAATCGCCCGCGCAAAATTTGAAGAGACCCCTGGCCTGATCGACATCGAAGACACCCGCCCCCTGCCCGGCATCGACTGGCAGATCGACGTGGATGTGGAAACGGCCGGGCGCTACGGCGCCGACGTGGCCACCGTGGGCGGCATGGTGCAGCTGGTCACCCGCGGCATCCTGCTGGACACCATGCGCGTCGACAGCTCGGACGAGGAAATCGAGATCCGCGTGCGCCTGCCGGAACCAGACCGGGTACTATCGACGCTGGACAGCCTCAAGGTTCGCACACCCGACGGGCTGGTGCCGCTGTCGAACTTCATCACCCGCCACCCGGTACGCAAGCTGGGCCAGATCGACCGGATCGACCAGAAACGCTTTTTCGACGTCAAGGCGGATATTGTCGACGGGTTGGAAATCCTGCAACTGGTCCCGCTGGATGATGATGGCGATCCGGTCGAGGAGGGCACGATCGACATCGGCTTTGGATACTCGGTGAGCGAAGAAGAAGCCCAAAAAGGCGATCCATTCAACGTAAGAATGGTGCGCGCGAGGGGCTGGTTGGCAAGCTTGTTTTTGGAACCGGAAGTTTCCCGTTTTAATGTTCCCGAGAGCGCGGCGGTCGTAACGATTGAGGAGGTCGCCAGGCAGTTGGCGAATGGAACTGCTGTTGTCAAACTTGTTCCCATGACCGAAAACGAGCGGATTGAAAAACTCAACGAGACTTGGCTGAAGACCTCGCCGTTCCCCGGAAACATCAGCTTCGAATGGACCGGCGACCAAGAGGATGAGGCCGAAAGCCAGGCGTTCCTCAGCTCTGCTTTCATGGGAGCGCTGGGGCTGATGTTCATCATCCTGCTGGCGCAGTTCAACAGCTTTTACAACGCGGTGCTGGTGCTGATGGCGGTGGTGCTTTCCACTACCGGCGTGCTGGTCGGCATGATCGTGATGCAGCAGCCATTCTCGACCATCATGACCGGCACCGGTATTGTGGCGCTGGCCGGGATCGTGGTGAACAACAACATCGTTCTTATTGATACCTATCAGGAGTATTCCAAATACATGCCGCGGATTGAGGCGATCGTCCGCACCGCCGAGGCCCGCATAAGGCCCGTGTTGCTGACCACGATCACCACCATGGCCGGCCTGGCGCCGATGATGTTCGGCCTCAGCCTCGATTTCTTCGGCGGCGGCTATTCCATCGACAGCCCGACCTCGCTGTGGTGGAAACAGCTTGCCACCGCAGTGGTCTTCGGGCTTGGCATCGCCACCGTTCTGACGCTGGTCTTCACGCCCTCGATGCTGGCGCTCAGGGTCTGGGTCGGCACCTATGCGCGCGGGCTGGCGCGGCTCCTGGCCTGGATGTCCATGCCCCGCGGCAGCCGCGTCGCCGAAGACTGGGCCCTGCGCCGCGCCGCCGGCAAGGTCAAGGTGCCAGAGATCATCTGGGAACTGGGCCAGACCCTCGACAGCGAAACTCCGCCCGAAACCGAGGCCGCCACCCCCGAAGACCCAGAAGACCCCGAAGATCCCACGCCCGGAAATGACGACGACGCCCTGTTGCGGATGCTTGCCATCCGCGCGGCAGAGTAACTGCCGCAACACCGTTCACCCGATCGCATCGGGCACTTGCCAAGCCGACGGCAGCATCGGGAAGCTGCCCCAGTCCTGCCAGGCCATGTTGCGCGCACCCTCGGTTCGGGTCGCAAGACCCCATTCCGGCGAGTCGGGCCAGACGTTCCAGGCGCGCTGAACAAGCAGCATGTCCTCGCCGCCATGGGTCGAACAGGCGGTGATCTCGGCCCGTATCAAACTGCTCTTGTCGTGGCCGAACACACCCCCGGCGGGAAACGCCCGCCACGGGATCGCATACCAGACCACCGCCCAGCCGACCCGCTCCAGAAAACCCAGCCTCTGCCGCGACGCCACAGCCTCGCCCGCGTCCCATGGTACCGGCTCCCAACCGGCATCGGGCCCGACAGGCAACAAGCCTACTCCGCCGCCACCCTCCGCCTGGCCTCCAGCATCTCTTTGAGATACCGCCCGGTATGGCTGCGCGGGTTTTCGGCTACCTTTTCCGGCGTGCCCGTGGCCACGATACGGCCACCGCCGTCGCCGCCTTCGGGGCCGATATCGATGATCCAGTCGGCGGTCTTGATCACGTCGAGATTGTGCTCGATCACCACCACGGTGTTGCCCTGCTCGACCAGTTCGTGCAGCACTTCCAAGAGCTTGCGCACATCCTCGAAATGCAGCCCCGTCGTGGGTTCGTCGAGGATATAAAGGGTCCGCCCCGTGGACCGCTTCGACAGTTCCTTCGACAGTTTCACCCGCTGCGCCTCGCCGCCGCTGAGCGTCGTCGCCTGCTGGCCGACCTTGATGTAGCCAAGCCCGACCCGGTGCAGCGCCTCCATCTTGTCGCGAATGGCCGGCACCGCCTTGAAAAACTCACGCGAGTCCTCGACCGTCATGTCCAGCACGTCGGCGATGGATTTGCCCTTGAACTTCACCTCCAGCGTCTCGCGGTTGTAACGCCGCCCCTGGCAGGTTTCGCAGGTCACATAGACATCCGGAAGGAAATGCATCTCGATCTTGATCAGCCCGTCGCCCTTGCACGCCTCGCAGCGCCCGCCCTTGACGTTGAAGCTGAAGCGCCCGGGCTTGTAGCCCCGGGTCTTGGCCTCTGGCAGCCCGGCGAACCAGTCGCGGATCGGGGTGAAGGCGCCTGTGTAAGTCGCCGGGTTCGAACGCGGCGTGCGCCCGATGGGCCGCTGGTCGATGTCGATCACCTTGTCGAGGTGCTCCAGCCCCTTGATGGTCTCGCAGGGCGCCGGCGTCTGGCGGGCACCATTGAGCCGCATCGAGGCGGTCTTGAACAGCGTCTCGATGGTCAGCGTCGACTTGCCGCCGCCCGACACACCGGTGACGCAGACGAACCTGGCCAGCGGGAATTCCGCCGTCATCTCCTGCAGGTTGTTACCGGTGGCGCCCACCACCCTGACCGCTTTGCCATTGCCCTTGCGCCGGGTGCCCGGCACCGCGATCTCGCGCACACCGGTCAGGTACTGCCCGGTGATAGAGGCCGCATCGGCGGCGATATCGGCCGGTGAGCCCTGCGCCACGACCCGGCCGCCATGCACGCCCGCGCCGGGCCCGATATCGAACACGTAATCCGCCGCGCGTATCGCCTCTTCGTCATGCTCGACCACAATCACCGTGTTGCCCTGATCGCGCAGGTTCTTCAGCGTACCAAGCAGACGGTCATTGTCGCGCTGATGCAGCCCGATCGAGGGCTCGTCGAGCACATAGAGCACTCCGGTCAGACCGCTGCCGATCTGGCTGGCAAGCCGGATGCGCTGCGATTCTCCGCCGCTGAGCGTGCCGGAATTGCGCGACAGCGTCAGGTATTCCAGCCCGACATTGTTGAGAAATCCCAACCGTTCGCGAATCTCCTTGAGAATGGCACGGGCGATCTCGTTCTTCTGGCCGGTCAGGCTGGCGGGAACGCTGTCGATCCAGGCATAGGCCTCGCGGATGGACATCTGCACCACCTGTCCCACATGCAGCAGTTTCTCCTGATCGCCCTTGGCGGGGCCGATCTTTACCGCCAGGGCCTCGTCACGCAGACGGAACCCGCCGCAGGCGCCGCAGGGGCGGTTGTTCTGATAGCGTTCGAACTCTTCGCGGATCCAGTTGCTGTCGGTCTCGCGATAGCGCCGCTCCATGTTCGGAATGACACCCTCGAAGGGCCGCGACACCTGATAGACCCGCCCGCCCTCGTCATAGCGGAACTGGATCTCCTCATCACCCGAACCGCGCAGGAATACCTGCTGCACGGGCGCAGGCAGGTCCTTCCATTTCAGGTTCCTGTCGAACTTGTAGTGCCGGGCGATCGATTCGATGGTTTGCAGGAAATAGGGCGACTTGCCCTTGCGCCAGGGCGCCAGCGCACCATTGGCCAGAGTGACCCCGTGATCGGGCACAACAAGCCTTTCGTCGAAAAACAACTCCACACCGAGCCCATCGCAGGTCGGGCAGGCGCCGAAAGGGGCGTTGAACGAAAACAGCCGCGGTTCTATCTCGGGGATGGTGAAACCGCTGACCGGACAGGCGAATTTTTCGGAAAACGTGATCCTGTGCGGCTCATCGGGCTCTGCCGAGCCCTCCTCGCCTGGCGAGGAAAGCCCGTCAGGGCTTGATGAGCCAGTTTTTGGCGCGAGTTCCAGCACCGCGATTCCGTCGGCCAGGTCCAGCGCCGTGCGAAAGCTGTCGGCCAGCCGGGTCTCCAGCCCCTGGCGCACCACGATCCGGTCGACCACCACGTCGATATCGTGGCGGAATTTCTTGTCGAGTTTCGGCGGGTCGTCCAGTTCGTGAAACACCCCGTCCACCTTGACCCGCTGAAACCCCTCTTTCAGCAGTTCCTGGAATTCCTTGCGGTATTCGCCCTTGCGGTCGCGCACGATGGGCGCCAGAAGATAGCCGCGCGTGCCCTCCTCCAGCCCCATCACCCGGTCGACCATGTCCTGCACCTGCTGTGCCTCGATCGGCAGGCCGGTGGCCGGCGAAAAGGGCGTGCCGACCCGGGCAAAGAGCAGCCGCATATAGTCGTAGATCTCGGTCACCGTGCCAACGGTCGAGCGCGGGTTCTTCGAGGTGGTCTTCTGCTCGATGGAGATCGCCGGGCTCAGCCCCGCGATGTGGTCGACATCGGGCTTTTCCATCATGTCGAGGAACTGGCGCGCATAGGCGCTAAGCGATTCCACATATCGCCGCTGCCCCTCGGCATAGATTGTGTCGAATGCGAGGCTAGATTTGCCCGACCCGCTGAGCCCGGTAATCACCACCAGCTCGTCGCGCGGGATATCGACGTCGATATCCTTGAGATTATGTTCGCGCGCGCCGCGCACCTCGATCTGTCTTAGCTCTGCCATCCATACCCCCCGGGGCGCTAGTCTGGTTAAGAGATAGTTGAGGGCGGGGGAATCTCCAACCGAAAAATGAGAACATTACGCGAACAAACGCCCGGACGGGCAAATCATCTGTGGATGAAATCGCACTTTGACCCTTAACATTCGGATTTTCGAATGTATATTGACGCCAACGCAAATCGCCGACGCAGACAAGGACCCGCTTCGCATGTTTTCCTTTCGCAAACCCTCCGTTCCCGCCATCGACCCCAGGGACGCGGTCCGCCGCGTCGGGGACGGCTCGCTTACCCTGATCGACATCCGCGACCATAGCGAACTGACGCTCTCGGGCCGGGCGGCAGGGGCGACGCATATCCCGCTTATGGTCCTGCCGATGAAGGCCGACCCGTCCAGCCCGGAATTCCACCCCGATCTTTCGCTGGACAAACCCGTGGCGCTCTACTGTGCCTCGGGCGCGCGCAGCGGCATGGCGGCACGGATGTTGCGAAAAATGGGGTTCCGCGAGGTCTACAACCTCGGCGGGCTGTACCACTGGCAGACGGCCGGCGGCAGCATCACTCACTAATCCCCCAGATCCAAAGCCCGTCTCACTGGATTGACACCAAACAGCAAAAGGTCACTCTCTGGAGGACAAACGAGGGTCGGGCGCGACTGTCAGGACCGCCCGGCCCGAACCGGGCGGCCAGCAAAAGCCGCGCGATCAGATATGCAGGGCGCGCCCGAATGCGTCGAGCACGCTCTCGTGCATCATCTCCGATAGCGTCGGATGCGGGAACACCGTGTTCATCAGGTCTTCCTCGGTGGTCTCCAACTGGCGGCCCACCACGTAGCCCTGGATCAGCTCGGTCACCTCGGCGCCCACCATATGCGCCCCCAGCAACTCGCCGGTCCTGGCGTCGAACACAGTCTTGACCATGCCCTCGGGCTCGCCCAGCGCAATCGCCTTGCCATTGCCGACATAGGGAAACCGCCCGACCTTCACCTCATAGCCCAGCTCTTTCGCCTTCGCTTCGGTATAGCCGACGCTCGCCACCTGGGGGTGGCAATAGGTGCAGCCGGCGATGCTCTCGGGCTTGACGGGGTGCGGATGGCCGCCGGCAATCAGTTCGGCCACCATCACGCCCTCGTGGCTCGCCTTGTGGGCCAGCCAGGGTGCGCCGGCGATATCGCCGATGGCGTACAGCCCGTCCACTCCGGTGCGGCAGTATTCGTCCGTCACCACATGGGTGCGGTCGACCGTGACGCCCAGGCTCTCCAGCCCCAGCCCCTCGACATTGCCGACGATACCCACGGCGGAAATCACCGTGTCGAACTCGTGCATTTCTACCTTGCCGCCGGTCTCGATATGCGCCGTGACCTTGCCTTTGGCGCGGTCCAGTTGCTTGACCATGGATTTCTCCATGATCTTCAGCCCCTGCTTGACGAATGCCTTCTTCGCGAAGGCGCTGATCTCGGCGTCTTCGACGGGCAGCACCCGGTCCATCACCTCGACCACCGTGGTATCGGCACCCAGCGTGTTGTAGAAGCTGGCAAATTCGATGCCGATGGCGCCCGACCCGATGACCAGCAGCTTTTTCGGCATCCGCACCGGGGTCAGCGCGTGCCGGTAGGTCCAGACCAGATCGCCATCGGCCTCGAGCCCCGGCAGTTCGCGGGCCCGCGCGCCGGTGGCCAGGACGATATGTTTCGCCGTCAGTTCCTCTTTGCCCGTGTTGGTCGCGACCAGAACCTTGCCCTTGCCCGGCAAAGTCGCCTCGCCCATGACGACCGTCACCTTGTTCTTCTTCATCAGGTGCCCGACACCACCATTTAGCTGTTTGGCCACGCCGCGCGAACGCTTCACCACCGCATCGAGGTCATAGCCGATGCCCTCTGCCTTCAACCCGAACTCCTTGGCCCGGTGCATCAGGTGGAACACTTCCGAGCTGCGCAGCAGCGCCTTGGTGGGGATACAACCCCAGTTCAGGCAGATACCGCCCATATGCTCGCGCTCGACGATGGCCACGTTCAGCCCAAGCTGGGCGCCGCGGATGGCGGCGACATAGCCTCCGGGGCCCGCTCCGATCACGATCATGTCAAAATTTCTGGCAGCCATCGGGCCCTCCGCTGTCTCATCTGGAAACTAGTTCACCGTTAAACTATTTCCCATCGCCGCTCAACCGCCGGAATGAACCGGCAACCGAAAGGCCGCGATGCGCGGTGCGCATAGCTTCGGTCCGCGTATCCCGCAGCCTTTAGCAAAAGAAACTGGCAGTGTTTCGCGGCCTCAGGCGGCGCCGACCATCTCCAGCGCCTTGCGATAGCCGCCCTCATCGACATAAGCCGCCTCTGGCTTGGTCGAATGCCGGCTCAGTGCCTCGTTGCGCGTCGGGAACCGTCCGAACTGGCGGATGATCTCGCGATGTGCTCTGGCGTGCTGCAGGTTTGCCACACCGCCATCGGGCATGCGCTCTTTCATCAGCCGCACACAGCGATCCTGATCGACCAGGCATTCGCTGTGCATCAGCGGCATGTAAATGAACTGCCGCGCCATGCCGTCGATCTTTTTGTCCCAGCCGCGCGAGATCGCCACCTTGGCGGCGGCGCGGGCCATGCGGTCGCTGGCAAAGGCCCTGGCGGTATCGCGGAACATATTGCGCGGGAACTGGTCGGTCAGTATGATATAGGCCAGCATGCCACCTGGATAGGTCAGCCACAGCGCATAGCGGCCATCCACCGCGCTGCGCCAGTCGGTCTCGAACCGGGCGCGTATTTCCGCGTCAAGCTCTTCGCCGCCCCCGTACCAACCGGTCTCGCCCACCTCGTCAAGCCAGTAACTCAGAATCTCATCGGGCGTCGCCATCTGCCCTACTCCTCACCCATGCCAAACCCCAGGCACGCGAATCAGCGTTACACTTATTCTTTGTTTCCGCAAGTCATTGATTCATTTCCGGCTCTGGATTGTTCTCCATATCCTCGGCCTGTTCGATCGCCCATTCCTGCGCGGCCTCAACCGCAACGGGTGAAGCTGTGGGCATAAGACCGACATAGGCGTTCGTCTCATCAACCGGAACCGCGGCGCGCTGGGTCATCCGATAGGCGGCATATGCGGCCATGCTCAGCATCAGCACCGAGATGAACAACCAAAAGCCCGAAGCCCCGATCTGCCCCATCAGCCAGCCCACCATGATCGGCCCGCCGATCGCCCCCATGCCGTTGACAAAGATCAGCCCGCCGCTGGCCGAGGCCATGTCGTCGGCTTCGAGATAATCGTTGAGATAGGCAATAAGCAACGAATAGAGTGGGTTAGAGGTTCCGCCCAGCACGAAGGCCGCCGCAAGCAAAAGGTAATAGTTGCCGCCGGCGACATAGCCCACGCTGGCCACCACGCCGCCCAGGACCGAGACCGAAAAGATCAGACGGCGCCGGTCCATCCGGTCGCTGATCCAACCGATGGGATACTGGAACACCATGGCACCCACGAAGATCGCCGCAATGAAGAACGAGATCTGCCCCACCGACATGCCGATCTCGGCGGCATAGACCGGCCCCATGCCGAACAGAGCCGAAAAAATCCCGCCCAGCAGCGCCATGCCGACAAAAGTCAGGGGCGAGTTGCGAAACAGTTTGTTGATGCTCATCGGCTTGCTGGCGTCGAAGGCCGGCGTCGGCGAAATAGACAACAGAATCGGTGCAAAGCTGATCGAGACCAGCACCGACGGGATGATGAACAGGATGAAGCCGCTCGGATCTCCCGCGGCCAGGATCGCCTGGCCAGAGACGATACCGATCATCTGCACGATCATGTAGGCGCTCAGTGTCTGGCCCCGTGTTTCATTGCTGGCGGCGTTGTTCAGCCAGCTTTCGGCGGTGACATAGACGCCCGAGAACCCGAACCCGATCACCACCCGCATGGCGGTCCAGAACCACGGATCGGCGACCACCGGAAACATGATCAGCGCCGCCGAGATGAAGCTGGCAAGCGCCGCAAAAACCCGCACATGCCCGACCCGGCGGATCATCCGCGGCGTCAGGCGCGAGCCGCCCAGAAAACCGGCGAAATAGGCCGAGGTCACCACTGACAGCTCGAAGGTCGAAAACCCCTCCATGATGCCGCGCACGCCCATCAGCGTGGCCTGCACCCCGTTGCCCATCATCAACAGCGCCATGCCCAAGAGCAGCGCCCAGGAATTTGAGAGAACCGTCACCATGGCAGGACTCCGCGCGTTTCAGACCCGCATCTGCGCACGGGCCACCCAGCCCGGCTTTATTATGCGCGACCTAGTCGGGTCGTTTCCGGGCACCGGGCAGCAATAGTGAAGCGTCCCCGTAAGAAAAGAACCGATAGCCCTCGGCGATGGCGTGCTCGTAGACCTGCAGCATCCTTTCGCGCCCCATCAGCGCCGAGACCAGCATCAGCAGAGTGGATTTCGGCAGGTGGAAATTGGTCATCAGCGCGTCGGTCAGCTGGAACTCGAACCCGGGCCGGATAAAAATGTCCGTATCGCCTCGCCAGGGCGCGATCCTGCCCGGGGCGATGGCGGCGGCCTCAATCAGCCGCAGCGCCGTGGTGCCGACCGGAATGATCCGCCCGCCGGCCTCTTTGGTGGCGTTGATCTCATCGGCCGCCGCCGCGCTGACCTCGCCCCATTCGGCGTGCATGCGGTGGTTGTTCACATTGTCGGTCTTGACCGGCAGGAAGGTTCCGGCCCCCACATGCAGCGTCACGCGGGTCAGGGCCACATCGCGGATGTCCAGCTCTGCCAGCAGCGCCTCGTCGAAATGCAGGCTGGCGGTGGGGGCGGCGACGGCGCCGGGGCGGTCGGCCCAGACCGTCTGATAGTCGGTCTTGTCGGCCTCGTCGGCGGGGCGCCTGGCGGCAATATAGGGCGGCAGCGGCATTGCGCCAAGTTCGGCTATGGTGGCGTCGAACTCCTCGCCGGCCAGGTTGAAGGACAGTTCGCCAGTGCCATCCTCGACCGCCATCAGCATGGCGCGAAACGCCTCCGAGAACCGCACGATCTCGCCGATCTTCAGCTTTTTCAGCGGCTTGACCAGGGCCCGCCAGTGGCCGCCCGCCGTGGGCTGAAGCAGCGTCACCTCTATCTTCGCCTCTACCGGGCCCTGGGCGCTGTCACGCTGCCGCCTGCCGGTCAGCCGCGCCGGGATCACCCGGGTGTCGTTCAGAACCAGCCGGTCGCCCGGCAGCAGATAGGACGGCAGGTCGGTGACCTGCGCATCGAGCGCCGTGGACGGTCCCGCCACCAGCAAACGCGCCGCCGAGCGCGGTCGCGCAGGTCGGGTGGCGATCAACCCGTCGGGCAGGTCAAAATCGAAATCGCTCAGTTTCATTGTGGGTTCACTGCGAAGGCTGTGGCGGTGGCCGGCGAAAGATTTCCCGAAAAGCTCCCGGCGTCAAGATCGACAGCGGATTGATCGACACGCGCGGGTCCCGCACCGCGCCGGTCATGCGGAACGAAAAACCGAACAACCCCTCGCGCCCGCGCGAAAAGAGCTGCCCGAGACCGTTGAGAAAATAGACCGGAGAGATCACCCCCTGCATGTCCAGCCGCCCCTGCTTCATGTTGTATATCCCGTCCAGCGAGATGCCCAGGCTGGGCCCGACCGCGGCAGAGTGATACAGCGTCAGCCGCTCGGGCGTAAGCTGGAACTCGGCCTCGACATTGCTCAGCGTTATACCGCCCGAATTCATCTGGTCCAGCAACCCCACGATGCTGATCGCGTTCAGAAGCTCTGTCATCACCGGGGCCTGAACGATCCGGGCGTTGCGAATGTCGAGCCGGCCTTCATAGGTTCCCTTTGCCCGGGTAGGGTTCAGCGTCAGATCCATCTTGCCACCACGGACGTTGCGCAGAATGCCCGCCGCTGCCAGCACCGAGCCGGCGCGCTCGCTTACCAGCCGGATCGCGGCGCCGGATGGCGTCGGCACCACGGTGCCCTCGACCGGCGCCGCGCCGTTGACCAGCGCGCTGAACTGCCCTTCCAAGCCCTTGCCGGCCTTGAATTCCCCATGGAACCGGGTCATGGCGATGCCCTCGGACACTGTCAGCCTGTCCAGCTTCAGCGTCAGCGGTCCGCCCTCGGTTTCACCCGCGCCCGCGCCCATGCGCGCCGTGCGCAGGTCGATAGAGCCGCCGTTCACCGCCACGGCCGGCGCCCGCCCGGCACCGCGCCCGGTCAGCGTCACCGGCCCGTCCAGCCAGTTGCCCACCTGCACCCGGTCGAACTGGGCGCTTTCCAGCGCGCCACCCGGGGCCAGATCGACGACGCCGCTGGCACTCAGCCCCGGCGCGCGCAGGATCAACCGGTCGATGGTTGGCGCCTCGCCCATGCGCCCGACCACCTCCAGCTTGCCGGTCCGGTTGCGCGGCTTCGACCAGTCAAGTGCCGCCAGCTTCAGCCCCAGCCGGTTGAGATCGGAAATCAGCTCGAACCTGGGCGCCTCGCCCTTGACCAGATCGACGGTGATCAACCCAACGCCGCTGCCGGTGACAGAGCCCGGCGGCAAGGCGATGGCGAACTCGTCCATGAACGGCTGGCCCAGTTCGATGCTGCCCTCGACGCGGCTGATGCCGGCATGCTCGGGCCCGAAGTTCTGCGCCCAACTCACGGTCAGCGGCACCTGGCCCAGATGCCCCGGCCCGCTGATCACCACGCCTTGCGGGTCGGCGCGCAGGTCTAGCCGCGCCGCCCGTACGACCCGGTCCTTGATCAATGTGTCCGAAGCCAGATCGGCAAGCTCTCCCACAACCTGATAGTCTACATCCCCAAAAAGGATCTCGCGTTTCAGGTCAAAGCCGATCGCGGCCTGCGTCCGCGCCCGCCCCTCGGCCACATCGACCGGCAACCCGGCCTTTTTCATCAGCCCGATCGGCAGCAGGTCCAGCAACGACAACCCGGCCGTGATAGAGCTTTGGGTGCGCAGTGCGACCTCGGCCCGGCTCGGTTTTGCCGTCACGTCGGCGATGCGCAGCACAGATCCCGCCACGTCGATTTCGCCGCCCACCGGCGCGGTGACCGCACCCTGCTCGAACACCATGGTATAGGTCGTGCCGGTCAGAGAGGCATAGCCCGACGCATTGCGGATTGGCGGCAGTGCCTTCAGCGTGGTCACGTCGGTGCCGCCGAACACATAGCTGACCGACATCTCCAGCGGTTTGTCAGTGGTCTGCCGCAAAGCGCCGGTCAGCCCCGATATCGCCCCGGTCAGCACATTCTGACCCAACCAGTCGCGGGTGCCGGGGGCAATCGAGACCGGCCACAACGCCAGCAGCCGGTCCAGCGGGATGGTGTTGAGGTCGATGTCCAGCGCCACATCCCAGCCGGCCGCACCGCCACGTATCCGACCGCGACCGTTGAACCGCTGCTCGTCCCGCTGCAACGCCACCTGGCCGATATCGATCTGGAACGGATCGAGCCGCAGCCGAAAATCCATCGCGCCGCTCTCAAACCGCATCGGCTCGGCGAACACACCCTGCGGCTGGATCCTGGCGTCGCTCAGCGCGAATTGCCCGACCAGCGCCCCCGGCCAACCGTCGCGGAACTCTTGCAGTATCGCGGTGCCGCCGGCGGTCACGGTGGCCAGTTCGCTCTGCACCGAGACCTCGGTAAAGGTCAGCGTCTGGGCCTTGGGGTCATAATCCACATAAGCCCGGCCATTGTGAAACTCGATCGGCGGCGTGTCCGGCGTCGGCTGCAGCGCGCCCTCGCCCACCACCAGCGTTCCGGCCAGATCGGCGATCTCGCCCCCCTGCCCGATGGCGGCCCGCAGCGCGCCTGAGATCGGCGCGTCGAGGACCTTCAGAAACGACAAGGCCGGCGATTGCGCGGCGATGTCTGCCGCGGCGGCATTTTCAAACGTCGCCGTCAGGCTGGCGGCAGCAGATCCCTTTTCGGTACGGAACCCGATCACCATGGTGGCAAGTTCCTCGGTACCGTTGAACACCTCGGCCGCCACCGTCAGGTCGAGGCTTTCGTCGGTCTGGGTCAAAGCGATACGGCCCTCGGTCACCTGCCAGAGCCGACCAGAGCGCGCGTCCTCCAGCGCGATGGTCAACTGGTCGGCCCCGATGGTGTCCAGCCCGGCCAGCGGTTCCGCCGCAAAGGCCTGGTCCAGCGCGTCGAGCACCCCGGCCAGAGTGCCGCTGGCGCCGCCACCGCCGCCGAACGACAGATCGAACGTGCCGTCGGTGCGCCGCCGCGTGGTGATCTGGGCGCCGGAAATCTGCAGCGCCGTCATCGCCACCCTGCCCCGCAGCAGCGCCATCGGCGCCAGACGTGCGCGCAACTCGTTGAGCCGCGCCACCTCGCCGCCGTTTTCACCAAAGATGCCCACGTTCAGCATCTGCAGCTGCGGCCGCATGCCCCGGTCGATCACCAGGCCGATCTGGTCCAGCGTCACCCGCCCGGCGCCCAACCGGTCGTTCAGCCGCTCTTCGACCCGGAGGGCCAGCCAGTCGGGTGCCCGCAGCGTGGCCCCGGTCAGGGAAAGCACCAGCAACGGCAGCCCCAGCGCCACAACCACCACGCCGAGCAGCACAACCAACCCCGTCCGCGATTTGCGGCGGCGGCGGTGTGGCTGGTCGGTCCGGCTGTCAGCCATTTCGGCCTCTGTGTCGCTCATGCGTCCCTGGCCCGGTTGGTTCCGTCCCAGCCCTTTACTTTGCCTGCTCCGATCTTGAAAGACCGGGACCGGAACCTGCTGACAAGAATCCGGCCGCCGATGTCAAAGCCCGGCCGAACCGCCCCCATTTCACCCTGCCCGCCAATACCGGCGAAACCGTCACCTTGTCGGTCCTCGGGCCCCGGCCGGTGGTAGTCTGTTCCTGCCCCAAAGACGATACCCCGGGGCTGCACCCGCAGGGCGCGAACTTTCTGCCATGGCCACAGATTCCGGCGCCGCTGGCGTCCGCGCCCTGGCGTCAGAAAGGAAAGCCTGGCCAGACATGTTCGATTTCGCGGGAAGGTATTGTCTGGCGGTGACGTCGCTGCCGGATGCCCGGGAAGACGTCTGCGAGCGCTATGGCATCTGGGTGGAAGCAACTATATTTGGTCTATTTTTCCGGGTGTTAGAACCCGCGGCACCCTGATTGACGGCTCCGAGTGCGCCGGTGCAGATCTGGCCCTGGGCCAAGGTTCCGGGCCACGCAGCAGAGCCGCTGCAGGCGGTCGGGGCGCTCTCGGCGCCTTGCCGGGGCAAAGGCGCTGACAGGCCCGATACCCATCGGCGGGAACCCGCCACCGGCCGCCAAACCCGGCCCGTTACAGCATCATGCGGCGCAATTCACTTGCAGTAACACAACCCATTGTTTATTCACGTGTTCGATACGGTGTGCCTCGTGGGGACGGGGCATCGCCTGAACGGGACGGGGAAACGGGGACAGGTTGTCAGATGTCACGGCTGGGCCATTGGCTGCACGTACGCTTTGAGCGTGCCTTTCCGGAGCAGCGGGTTTTCCTGCGCTCGGGCACGGAAACGAGATTCATCCGGCTGGGTCCGGCGACGCAGGCCATCGCCTGGTCCGGCAGTGCATTGTTTGTCGGCTGGGCGATCATCGCCACCGCGATCCTGCTGATGGACAGCATCGGCTCGGGCAATCTTCGCGACCAGGCCGAACGCGAACAAAAGCTCTATGAAGACCGGCTCAACAAGCTCAGCCATGAGCGCGACCATCACGCCGCCGAGGCGCGCGACGCGCATGAACGTTTCAGCGCGGCGCTGAAACAGATCTCTGTGATGCAGTCATCGCTGCTGGCCTCGGAGGACCGCCGCAAGGAACTGGAGACCGGCATCGGCGTGATCCAGTCCACCCTGCGCCGCACCATGAAGGAACGCGACACCGCCCGCGGCGAGGTCGAACTGGCCGTCGCCGAGGCCGACGGCGCCGCCCAGGCCGCCCGCGCCACCACCTCCGCCGACGCCACCGCAACGCTCGATTTCCTGACCACCGCGCTGCACGGTGCGGCCTCGGAACGCGACACCATGGCCGCCATCGCCGCCGAGGCGAAACTGGCCGCCGACGCCATAGCCCACGAAAAGCGACTGCTGGAGGAAAAGAACGACGCCATCTTCAGCCAGCTCGAAGAAGCGGTCAGCGTCTCGCTGGAACCGCTCGACCAGATGTTCAACTCTTCCGGGCTCAGTTCCGAATCCATCCTGGACGCGGTGCGCCGCGGCTATTCCGGCCAGGGCGGCCCGATGACACCGCTGAAGTTTTCCACCAAGGGCGAAGAGCCAGACCCCGACGGGCTGCGCGCCAACGGCATCCTGCAAAAGATGGACCGGATGAACCTGTACCGCATCGCGTTGCAAAAGACGCCCTTCGCGCTGCCGGTCAAGGCCGCCTTCCGCTATACCAGCGGTTTCGGCCCGCGCTGGGGCCGGATGCATAACGGCACCGATTTCGCCGCCGCCTACGGCACCCCGATCTACTCAACCGCCGATGGTGTGGTGATCCATGCCGACTGGTCGTCGGGCTATGGCCGGCTGGTCAAGATCCAGCATGAGTTCGGCATCGAAACCCGTTACGCACATATGGCGAAAATCCGCGTAAAAGTCGGGGAAAGGGTCTCGCGCGGGGATCGGATCGGTGATATGGGAAGTTCCGGCCGTTCAACCGGCACACACCTTCACTATGAAGTCCGCATTGGCGGCAAGCCCGTCAACCCGATGACCTACATCAAGGCAGCGAGAGATGTTTTCTAAAAGCAGAATCAACGAGCCCGGCCCCAAGACCGACGACAAGGCGGTCAAGGCGCCCGAGGTCCCGCCCGCGCGCCCCGGCACCGATTTCTCCTCCGCCCCCAAGCCCAAGCCGCCCGCGTCGACCCTGTCGTCAGACCTGACGATCACCGGCAATCTCAAGACCAGCGGCGACATCCAGGTCGAGGGCACGGTCGAGGGCGACATTCGCGCGCATTTGCTGACCGTAGGCGACAGCGCCACCATCAAAGGAGAGGTCGTGGCCGACGACGTAGTGGTCAACGGCCGCATCGTGGGCCGGGTGCGCGGGCTGAAGGTACGCCTGACATCGACCGCAAGGGTCGAGGGCGACATCATCCACAAGACCATCGCGATCGAAAGCGGCGCCCATTTCGAGGGATCGGTGCAGCGTCAGGACGACCCGCTGGGCGGCGGCTCACGCGCGCCCTTGGCGGCGGCAAATCCCGCCGCCCCGGCGGCACCACCCCCGGAACCGGCCAAGTCCTAACCGCCAAAGGCGCAACGGAACAGGAATACGGGCGCCGCAGGCAATGCGGCGCCCGTTTTTCGTTGTGGGTATCAACCATTCGCCAGCCCGATCAGAGCAAGTCCGGTCTGACCGGATTGAGGGCTTCACCCGGCGGCTGTCGCAAACCCGCCCCGCTCTGCAGGCCGCGGAATCGCAGGCCGGTGGTGCGGCGAGGACGTAGAGCCGCGTCAGGCCGGGTCGTATAGTGCCCGCCGGTAAAGATGCCAGGTGGCATGCCCCAGCACCGGCAGCACCACCAGCAGCCCCAGGAAATACGGCAGCATGCCGACGAACAGCAACGCCGAGATGATGAAGGCCCAGACCAGCATCACCGGCAGATTGCGCCGCACCATGGCAAAGCTCAACAGCATCGCGGTAATGAAATCGATCTCTTTTTCCAGCAGCAGCGGCAGGCTGACCACCGTCAGTGCGAAAAGCACAAAGGCAAAGACCCCGCCCACGGCGAACTCGACCGCGACCATGGTCATGCCTTCGCGGGTCAGGTAGATGTCGAAGGACGAGGTCGCGTTGGTCATCGCGCTGGGCCCCATGAACAGCGCAAAGATCATATGCGCCAGAAAGGTCCAGAACAGGAAATAGATCACGATGATCGCCCCGACCCAGGGGATCTGCCGGTCCTTTTCGGCTAGCACCACGCCCAGCACTTTGCGCCAGTCCAGCCGTTCACCATCTTCCAGTCGGCGCGAGATCTCATAGTACCCCACCGCCGCAAAAGGCGCCACCAGCGGAAAGCCCAGGCTGATCAACAGCGTCCAGGCCACGGAACCGGCCCCGAACCAGACCAGCGCCGTCCCGGTCACCACATAGACCGCGCTGAAAAACAGCCCCAGCCCCGGCGCGGCCTTGAAATCCCACCAGCCGGCGCGCAGTGAAATGAACAATTCCCGCAGCGTCACCGTGCCGATCTGGGGCAATGGCGACGGCGGCGGCGGTGTGTCATCCTCGACCATGCGCAGCATCTCCTCCCTGAACCACCCAACCTCCCGTCTTGCCGCGGGGGCCCCCTGACTATGGCCAATGCCATGGGGCTGCGGCAAGCCCGAAACCCACAGAAAACCACCGCCCGCCACCAGCCTGCCCGTCCTGTCAGCCGCAATACCCCGCATTAGATGCATGCACAATGTCGCTTTGTCGGCGACATGCGGCCTATCCGATGCCCTGCATATCCGCCAGCGCCAGAGCGCCCGCATTGCTGGTGAAAATGAATGCTCGAAGGCGGCCCGGACCGCGATGCGTCAGAGATATCGAAAACGGCTGATCCACCATAAGCGGCGCCATGAAGCGGCCTCGGAATGCGGTCGCTCGCCCGGCTGGGGCGAAGGGCTGCACCAGCGCCAATAGCAGCAATCCCGGCACAATGGGCGCGCCGAAACCCAAAGAGGCGGCCTCGGTCGGGTCGCTATGGATTGGGTTTCGGTCGCCCGAAAGCCCAAGATAGGCGCTGACCTGCGCCTGGGTGATGCAAAGCCCGTCAACCCGACCGGCATCGCCCGCGATCTGCCCCGGTGTGAACCGGGTGGCGTTCCGCCTGGTGAAGTCCTTGCGCGGCACGCGGCGCAACGCGGTCTTCAGGACAACGCAAGGCCTGGCGGCGTGCGACAAGGTGATGTCGAATTCTGTCGTCGTCCCCCTGTCGCGCCGAGTGACGGCAGCGCTCAGCTCGTCGCCCACGGCAAGGGCGGCCATGTGCCGCACAGACTGGTAATCCTGCACAACAACCTCATTCGGCCCCGGTCGCGGCATGTCGAGCTGCCGCTGCACCTTGGAATCGGAAAACAGCAACGCCGGCGCAAGCACCGGAACAGACGGCAGATCGATGCCGCTGATGGCAGCAATCAGCCTGGCGAAATCGGTGACCCGCGCCGGTTCCAGCCTCAGGCCCGGCCCAGATGCGCTCATTGCGGTGGGTGGCCGAAGATCAACGAGGCGTTGATCCCGCCGAACGCAAAGGAATTCGACAGGCAGTATCCCGTCTGCAACGGGCGCGCGCCGCCGGTGACCGGGGTAAAGCCGATCTTCGGATCCTGCTCGGTGAAATTCAGGTTCGGCGGCGCCAGCTGGTCGCGCAACGCACCAAGCGTCACGATGGTTTCCAGCGCCCCGGCGGCGCCAAGCGCATGGCCGTGAACCGGCTTGGTCGAACTGACCGCCAGCCCCTCGAAGGCGTCGCCGAAGACCCGCCGCATGGCCTCGGTTTCCGAGGCGTCATTGGCCACCGTCGCGGTGCCGTGGGCGTTGACATAACCGACCTGCGAGGGCTGCAGCCCGGCAGCCCGCAGCGCCTTGGCCATCGAGGCCACAGCCCCGGCCGGGTCGGGGCGCAAAAGGTCGCCGGCATCGCTGGTGGTGCCATAGCCGACGATCTCTGCCAGCACCGGGGCGCCGCGCGCAAGGGCAGCGTCGAGCGTCTCGATCACCAGTATGCCGGCGCCCTCGCCAAGGGTCATGCCGTTGCGGTCGCGCGAAAAGGGGCGGCATCTGGTGGGGCTCAGCACGCGCAGCAACTCCCAGGCGCGAAACACGCCGGGCACCGCGCAGGCCTCTGTGCCGCCGGTGACGCAGCGCCGCAGGATACCGGATTTCACCATCTGATAGGCCAGGCCGATCGACTGACTGGCCGAGGAACAGGCGGTGGAATTGCAATAGATCGGGCCGGTAGCGCCAAAGGTCATCGATATCCACGAGGCGGCGGCATTGGTCATGAGCTTGGGGATGCAAAGCGGGTCCAGCCGCTCTCCCTCCTGCCGCGAAAAACGCCAGTAATTCTCGTCGAGCGTATCGGCCCCGCCAAGGCCGGAGCCCACAATCACCCCGGTCTCTTCGCCCAGATCCCCTGCCGACAACCCGGCCTGCGCCATCGCCTCGGTTGCGGCGATCAGCGCGAACTTGCTGACCCGGTCCTGCATGCGCGGAGCCACATGCACCGCGTGGGCGGCCAGATGATCGGTCGAAACAAATGCAGCGGTGGTAACCTTCTGTTCGGGTAAACGCTCGAAATTGATCTCGGCCACGCCCGAGCGCCCGTCGCGCGCCGCATGCCACAGCGTTTCGGAACCCGCTCCGAGGGCAGAGATCGCACCGGTCCCGGTTATGACAACCCGCCTCGATCCCATCAGGCTTCGGTTTCGACGATCTTCCTGGTGACCAGCGTCAGCAGATCCTGCACAGTCTTCAGGTCCGCCAGTTCATTGTCGACCGAGATATAGGCGCCGTATTTCTCTTCGATGGCCATCAGAATCATCACGAAATCGGCGCTGGCCATGTCGAGGTCCTCCAGCTTCGCCTGGCGGGTCAGCTTGTCGCGCCGCACCATGGCCTCTTGCGAGACCAGATCCAGCAGGTCATCTTCCAGCTTCCTGGTGTCGCCTAGGTCGTTGCCCATCCGATATAGCCCCAGTCATAAGGTGACCGAAATAAGAAGCATTTCGGTCTGGAAAGCAACCCAGGGTCAACGGCTGTTCTTGCAACATGATTGTGACTACCGTGCGCTCGCTGATTTTCCTCGGTCGTCTGCAGACCGACCTGTCACGACCTGCCTGACCGGGCCGGATCGGGCCCGGGCGGGACTGGTCTTGCACCTTGGGCTGGCGGACACCCGAATGGCAGGGGGGGTGCAGTTGCGCTCCCGGCGCAATGCTTCAACAGGCACCATGAATGGCACCACAGGCACATCTGGGAGCCATCCCGCAAGGCTGCAACCTGTGCGGCCCCCAAAACTGCATGTCACCTGGCAAGGGGCTTTAAGATCGGCGCGCGGTAGCGCACATTTTGATTACCGCCGACCGACAGATCGCGCTAGGCTGACCGCATGAGCATCCCCGTTCCCGACGCTGCCGGCCTCGACACCTGCCTGCCCGCACCTCTCGTCGCATTCCGCGCCGCCCGTGCCAAGAACGGCTTTGCCTGGCTGACGGGCCACCCCATCGCCCCGGCGCGGACCAACGCCGTTTTCAACGCCCCGCGCCGGTTCCAGGCGCTGCCACGGGCTGCGAAACAGGCCATCGCGCTCGACCGCAACCACCGGGGCCATATCGCCACCGACACCTCGCCCGACGTCAATTCGACGCTTGCAGAGGCCACCAAACCCTACCAGTCCGACAGTTTCCTAGTGATGCGCCGGGAGCCGCCCGGCCCGGCCCGCCATCTCTCGGGGCCCAACCAATGGCCCGACCGTGCCCTCGCGCAACGCGGCCGCCCCACGACCTGGCCGCGCCTGCCGCCGTTCCTTTTCGACCACAACGGCACAGCCACCGTCACCCCCCTGCCGGACACCGGCACACCCCGGTTCGACCGGGTCAAACGCGGCGCCTTCCCGCGGGCCGAAGCGCGGGCTGGCTACAACACCCACAAGGACACACCGAGCCCATGCACATGACCCGCCGTACCCTGCTCGCCACCTCTGCCGCCGCCTGCGCCGCCAGCCCGGCCCGCGCCGCGCCGCGCCTCTACGTCCCACCCGAAGAGGCGCCGCACCAGCGCTGCTTCATGATGTGGCCGACCAGCCGCAAGGTCTATCCCGACCGGTTCTTCCTCGACCTGCTGCAGGACAGCATCGCCGACATCGCCTCGACCATCGCCGCCTTCGAGCCGGTCACCCTGCTGGCCCACCGCGACGAACACCGAAAGATACGCCGCAAGACCAGTGCCGCGGTGACGCTATGGGATATCCCCACCGAGGATCTCTGGACCCGCGACGCGGGCCCGCTCTTTGCCCGCACCCCCGATGGCGGCCTTGCGGTCAGCCATATCCAGTTCAACGGCTGGGGCGGCAAGCAGCTGCACGCAAGGGATGGCGCCGTCGCCGCCGAGATTGCCCGCCGCCTGGGCCTGCCCCTGATCGACAGCGGCCTGGCCGGAGAGGCGGGCGGCGTAGAGCATGACGGCCATAGCAGGCTGATCGCCCACACATCGAGCTGGCTTGGCGACGACCGCAATCCCGGGCTTTCGCAAGACCAGATCGGCGCGCGCCTGATGGCGGCCTATGGTGCCGAGCACATCACCTGGGCGCCCGGCGTTCGCGGCGACGACATCACCGACTACCACATCGACAGCCTGGCCCGGTTCACCGCCCCGGGGCGCATCCTGATCAACCTGCCCGACACTCCCGATCCCGCCGACCCGTTCCACCGCGCCGCGCGCGACACCCATGACCGGCTGCGGGCGGCAGGGTTCGAGATTGACGTGATCCCCGAACCGGTTGCGCGCCGGGTCGATGCCATCGATTTCGTCGCCAGCTACGTCAACTATTTCGCCTGCAACGGGGCCGTCATTGCGGCTCAGTTCGGCGACCCCGAAACCGACGCCATCGCGAGCGAAGCCCTCGCACACCACTACCCGGGCCGCGAGGTTGTCATGCTGAACACCGACGCACTCGGAGAGGTCGGCGGCGGCATCCACTGCGCCACCCAGCAAATGCCGGCCTGAGACCGACCGGCGGCGCTCCCGGACCAGCTTGGCCAATCCCTTTACAGCGATTGCGTGCGATCGCCTGCCGGCCCGAATACCGGACCAGAAGGGAAAAAACAGGGCACCGCCACAGCGCACCTTCGCCGTCCAGCGGCGCGGTTTCGTCCGCGCGCGCCCCGGCGAGCGGTTCCCGAAGGGAGCCCGAGCCGGGGCGCCCCCCGCTTTCCCCCTTGCGCCTCGCCGCCAGCCCGGCCAAAACCTGTTCCCATGAGCACCGGACAACTTATCATCGACCTCGACGCCATCGCCGCCAACTGGCACGCACTCGACGCCCTTTGCGCCCCGACCGTCGAAACCGCCGCCACCGTCAAGGCCGACGGCTACGGGCTCGGCGCCGCTCAGGTTTCGCGCGCGCTGGCCAGGGCCGGGGCGAGAACCTTCTTTGTCGCCACCGCAGAGGAAGGCGCCGCCCTGCGCGAGACCCTCGGCGACGCCCCCGCCATCTTCGTCTATTCCGGCCACATGACCGGCGACACCGACATGATCGGCGATCTCGGCCTGGTGCCGCTGCTCAATTCCATCGAGCAGATGACCCACCATGTCGAGGCACTGCCGATGCACCCCTTCGGCATCCAGCTCGATTCGGGCATGAACCGGCTCGGCATGGAGCCAGAGGAATGGTTCGCCATCCGCAATATCGCGCTGCGCCAGAACCCGCAGCTGATCGTCAGCCATCTGGCCTGCGCCGACCAGCCCGACCACCCGATGAACGCCCAGCAGCTCAGCCAGTTCCGCGAAATGACCGCCGGCTGCGATGTGCCCCTGTCGCTGGCCGCCACCGGCGGCGTGCTGCTGGGGGCCGATTTCCATTTCGATCTGACACGCCCGGGCATCGGGCTCTATGGCGGCCTGCCCTTCGAACAGGCGCAGCCCACCGTGCAACTGTCGATCCCGGTGATCCAGACCCGCCAGCTCGACGCCGGAGAGCCGGTCGGCTATGGCAATACCTGGATCGCCGAGGAAGATACCCGCATCGCCACCATCGCCGCGGGCTATGCCGACGGCGTGCTTCGGGCGATCTCCAACCAGGCGGTGCTGTTCGCCGACGACACGCCCTGCCCGCTGGTCGGCCTGGTGTCGATGGACCTGATCACTGTCGACATCACGCATCTGGATCACACGCCCAGGGCGCTCGACCTGATCTGCGAGTTGCAGGCCGTCGACGATCTGGCAGAACCCGCCGACACCATCGGGTATGAGATCCTGACCTCGCTGGGCGCCCGCTATGGGCGCCGCTACAAGGGCGGGCAATGACGTTTGTACTGGCGCCGTTCGCCGCCGTCGGCCGCTCGACGCTGGCGATGCTCGCCACCATCGGCAGCGTCGCGATCTACTGCGCCCTGACGCTCAACCACCTGCTGCGCCCGCCTTTCTACTTTCGCGAATTCCTCTCGGCCCTGCTTGCCATCGGCTATTTCAGCCTGCCCGTCGTGGGTCTGACCATGGTCTTCACCGGCGGCGCGCTGGCGCTGCAGATCTATGCCGGCGGCGCGCGCTTCAACGCCGAGAGCGTAGTGCCGCAGATCGTCGCCATCGGCATCGTGCGCGAACTTGGCCCGGTTCTGACCGGGCTGATGGTGGCGGGCCGGGTCAGCGCCTCTATCGCCGCCGAGATCGGCACCATGAAAGTGACAGAGCAGATCGACGCGCTGGTCACGCTATCGACCAACCCGTTGAAATACCTCACTATACCGCGCGTGCTGGCGGCCACGCTGGTAGTGCCGCTGCTGGCGGCGGTGGGCGACATCATCGGGGTGCTGGGCGGCTATCTGGTCAGCACCTCGCGGCTGGGCTTCACCCCGGCGGTCTATCTGACCAACACCTGGGATTTCCTCGAGGCCGCCGATATGGTCTCATCGCTGGCCAAGGCCGCCGTGTTCGGCTTCATCGTGGCGCTGATGGGCTGCTATCACGGGATGAACTCAGGCCGGGGCGCGCAAGGCGTGGGCCGGGCGACGACCAACGCTGTGGTGTCGTCCTCGATCCTGATTCTGGCCTCGAACTACCTGCTGACAGAGCTGTTTTTCTGATGCGGGCCACCGGCACCAGCAACCACTCTGCCGTCCTCGCGGCCCCGGGCGCGCCCGCCAGCGAGAAGAGCCCGCAAGGGCTCGACGAGCGCACCTCCCGCGGTATCCCCAGAGGCCGCCAATGATCGAGATGCGCGACGTTCACAAGGCTTTCGGCATCAACAGGGTGCTGCGCGGGGTGACGCTGACCATCCCCCGGGGCGAATCCATGGTGATCATCGGCGGCTCCGGTACCGGCAAATCCGTGGCGCTGAAATGCATCCTTGGCCTGATCCGCCCCGACACGGGCCAGATCCTGCTCGACGGCGAGGACGTGGCCCGCGCCGAGCGCGACGCCTTCCTGGCCCGCTTCGGCATGCTGTTTCAGGGCGGGGCGCTGTTTGATTCGCTGACCGTCTGGCAAAACGTCGCCTTCCGTCTGCTGCGGGGGCGGCTCAAACGCCCAAAAGCGCAAGCCCGAGAGATCGCCATCGAGAAACTGCGCCGCGTCGGGCTGACGCCCGAGACGGCCGATCTTTTCCCCGCAGAACTCAGCGGTGGCATGCAAAAACGCGTCGGGCTGGCCCGCGCCATCGCCGCCGCGCCAGAAATCATCTTTTTCGACGAGCCCACAACCGGGCTCGACCCGATCATGGCCGGCGTCATCAACGAACTGATCCGCGAGATCGTGGTCGAGATGGGCGCCACCGCCATGACCATCACCCACGACATGTCATCGGTGCGCGCCATCGCCGACAAGGTCGCCATGCTGCACAACGGCAAGATCCGCTGGACCGGCCCGGTGGCCGAAATGGACGACAGCGGCGACCCCTACCTGACCCAGTTCATCACCGGCTCGGCACAGGGCCCGATCGAGGCGGTGCGGTGATTGCCCGGCTGATCGACCTCCATCTCTTCGCCGCCCACACTCCGCTGGCCCTGGTCCTTGCCCAGATCTGCGGCGCGCTGATCCGCGCCGCCACCGGCGGGCGCTGGCCGCGCACCCTTGGCACTGCTGCTGCCTCCATCTTTCTCACGCTCACGCTCTGGTCCTGGCTGGCGCCGGTCAACGCCTATCTGCAGGTCGCCCTGATGCTGGTCGGCCTCGCCGCCGCCATCGGCGCCGCGCTCGCCGCACCGAAACGGCTGCTCTTGATCGAGCCGCTCGCCTTCCCCATCTGCCTTGTACCTGTTGTAACGGTGGGCTCATGGTTCTGAAGCTTCTCAATCTGTCGCTGCTCTTGCTGTTCCCCGCCGCCTGGTTCGCGCCGCTGATGCGCGCCGGGCTGCTGCCGCTGTTCGGGCTATCGGAAATCTCGGTGATCTCGGGGCTGCAAGAGCTTTGGGCCTCTGACGTCGCGCTGGCGCTGCTGGTCTCGGCTCTTGCCCTCTTTGCGCCCTATCTCAAGACCATCGGCCTGGGCCTGGTGCATTTCCGCCTCGCCAGCCCCCGCCTGTTGCCGGCGCTGCACATCCTGGGCAAGCTCGCCATGGCGGATGTGTTCCTGATCGCGCTCTATATCGTGGTGGTCAAGGGCGTCGGGCTGGCCACGGTCGAAGTCGCCTGGGGGCTCTATTTCTTCACCGGCTGCATCCTGGCATCGCTGGCCATCTCGACCCTGACAGAGCGCCAAAGGCGCCTCGGACGATCCGCTTGATCTCTGGCGCTGCAACCGCCACCTTGGGCAACAGCAACGACGGAGACACCCCCATGAGCTATACCCTGAACCGTATCATCGCCGGCGCCGATATCGACGCGGTCGGCACCCGCACCCGCACGGCACTCGCCGACAAGGGTTTCGGCGTGCTGACCGAAATCGACGTTGCCGCCACGATGAAAAAGAAGATCGACAAGGATATGGCGGGCTACCGTATCCTCGGCGCCTGCAACCCGAACATGGCGTGGGAGGCGATCGGCATGGAGCCGCGCGTCGGCGCCATGCTGCCGTGCAACGTGATCCTGCGCGAAACCGATGACGGCATTGAGGTCAGCGCCATCGACCCCGTCGCCTCGATGGCCGCGATCCCCAATGACGACCTGAAGAGCGTCGCGGGACAGGTGCGCGCCATGCTGCAGGACGTGGTCGACGCGATCTGAGCCCTGGCCCCGAACCTGAGACCCGTCTCATCGGATTGACGCCGAACGGCATTGGGCAGCTCTATGGATGAGAAACCAGGGTCGCGCCCGAGCCTCGGGATGGCGCGCGCGCCCGGGATAGCCGCAGGACCGGACACCATTGGCCACCGGTCCGCCGGGTCAGGCTTGCTCAGCCGACCCCGCCCCCGCGCGCGCTGTTAACCATGGGGAACCGACCGGCAGGGGTCCGACGGAAGTCCGACGCATGTCCGACAATTGTCCGACAGCCGACTTTCCTTGAAACAAAGGCGTTAACCCCCGATTCGCGCCCCGGCACCGCACCGGTCGTTCCGGCGCCATGCGCCGCCGCTTGCACCGCGTCCCCGGAACGGGCAGTTAGGGCGCCATGGCCAAGCCTCTCACCTTCACCTGCACCGCCTGCGGCGCGGCCCATTCCAAGTGGTCGGGCCGCTGCGAGACCTGCGGCGAATGGAACAGCATCACCGAAGAGGCGCCGCTTTCCACCGGCCCGGCCACGAAATCTCTGGGCGCCGCCCGCGGCAGTCGCATCCGCCTGACCGATCTGGCCACCCAGGAACCGCCGCCGCCCCGCACCGGGTCGGGGCTGGCCGAACTGGACCGGGTGCTCGGCGGCGGGCTGGTGCCCGCCAGCGCCATTCTGGTGGGCGGCGACCCGGGCATAGGCAAGTCGACGCTGCTTTTGCAGGCCGCCGCAAGTTTCGCCCGCAAAGGGTTGAAAGCGCTCTATATTTCCGGCGAGGAGGCCAGCGCCCAGATCCGCATGCGGGCCGGGCGGCTGGGGCTGGCGGATGCCAGGGTGTCGCTGGCGACAGAGACCAGCCTGCGCGACATTCTGACCACCCTGGAGGCGGAAGCGCCCCAGCTTGCCATCATCGATTCGATTCAGACCATGTGGGCCGACAATGTCGACAGCGCGCCGGGCTCTGTCAGCCAGGTCCGCGCCGCCGCCCATGAGCTGACCACATTCGCCAAGCGTAAGGGTACCGCGGTGGTTCTGGTCGGGCACGTCACCAAAGAGGGCCAGATCGCCGGCCCCCGCGTGGTCGAACACATGGTCGACACGGTGCTTTATTTCGAGGGCGAGCGCGGCCATCAGTTCCGTATCCTGCGTGCCGTCAAGAACCGTTTCGGCCCCGCCGACGAGATCGGCGTGTTCGAGATGACCGACGCAGGTTTGGCTGAAGTTTCAAACCCTTCCGCGCTATTCCTAAGCGAACGGGACAACCCCGCGCCGGGCTCTGTGGTGTTCGCCGGCATCGAGGGCACGCGACCGGTTCTGGTCGAGTTTCAGGCCCTGGTGGCACCCAGCCCGCATTCCCAGCCGCGCCGCACCGTGGTGGGCTGGGACGGCGGGCGGCTGGCGATGATTCTGGCGGTGCTGGAATCCAGATGCGGCATTCCGTTCGCAGGCCTGGACGTCTATCTCAATGTGGCCGGAGGCATGAAGATCACCGAACCCGCCGCCGATCTGGCTGTGGCCACGGCGCTACTTTCCGCCCGCGAGGACACCGCGCTCGACCCCCACACTGTCGTTTTCGGCGAGATTAGCCTATCAGGGGCCCTGCGACCGGTGAGCCAGACAGAAAACAGGTTGAAAGAGGCCGGAAAACTTGGTTTCACAACCGCAGTCGCTCCGAGCCGGAGCAAGACGGGTAGCGGATCGGGGCTGGCGATCAGGCAGATGGCTGATCTGACCCAGGTAGTAGGCGAGATTTTCGGAGCGGGTTGAAGTGTCGCCCGGACGAGCAACGGAGAGCGGACATGGAAGGCTTCACGATCATTGACGGCGTGGTGGCGGTGGTCATCATCATTTCGGCGGTCCTGGCCTATTCGCGCGGCTTCGTGCGCGAGACGATGGCGATCCTGGGCTGGATCGTCGCGGCCATCGTGGCCTTTCTCTTCGCCCCCAAGGCGGTGCCGCTGGTCAAGGAGATCCCCTTTGTCGGCGACTACCTGAAGGACAGCTGCGAACTGGCGATCATCGCCGCCTTCGCCGCGGTCTTCGCCATCGCCCTGGTGGTGGTGTCGATCTTCACGCCTCTCTTTGCCTCCGTCGTGCAACGCTCGGCGCTGGGCGGTATCGACCAGGGGCTGGGGTTCTTCTTCGGCGTGCTGCGCGGCCTTTTGCTGGTGGCCGTGGCGCTGGTGGTCTATGACCGCGTGGTGGTCAACGAGGCGGTGCCGATGATCGACAACAGCCGCACCAACAAGATCTTCAACAGCGTCAAAGACTCCATCGACCAGCAGATCCCGGACGACGCGCCAAGCTGGATTGTCCAGCGTTACGAACAGCTTGTGGGCGATTGCGGCGGCTGAACCTCGGGTCAAGGCAGCTCGCGCTCTGCAAGGTCTGTCTTTCGGGCCGGGGCGGTGGAACCCATCTGCATTTCGACAATGCCGTCCCTTTCCTCCTGCGTCGCGCCCGGCAGGAACAGATGCGCAGACATCACCAATAGGGCGCCGCCACACGCCGACACACGCCGACACCGAGCCAATCAGGCTCTGATGGCGCCCGCAGATTGCTTTGCCGGCATGGTGAGTGAAAGCATGACGAACACAAACGGCGACAATCCGTGATCCTTTCGTGACAAGGGGGGCAATCCGGCCTATGTGGGGTCCAACTGCCACACGAGACGGACTAGGAGCCCCGCCCAAGATGCGCGTGACGCCCCCGGCCTACCCGGTCGACGACCGGCTTCCCCGACACCCATTCGAACGTTCCCTTGACGATGACAAGCTGCGCGAAGAGTGCGGCGTATTCGGCGTGATCGGCGTTGCCGAGGCCGCCAACTTCGTGGCGCTGGGCCTGCACGCCCTGCAGCATCGCGGGCAAGAGGCCGGCGGCATTGTCAGCCACGACCCCGCCACCGGTTTCCACACCGAGCGCCGCTTCGGCTATGTGCGCGACAATTTCACCAAACAGTCGCTGATGGCGCATCTGCCGGGCTCGCTGTCGATCGGCCATGTGCGCTATTCCACCGCCGGCACCAAGGGCACCACCCAGATCCGCGACGTGCAGCCGTTCTTTGGCGAGTTCTCCATGGGCGGTGCGGCGATTGCCCATAATGGCAACATCACCAACGCCGACGCGCTGCGCCGCGAACTGATCGACCGTGGGTCGATCTTTCAATCGCAATCCGACAGCGAATGCATCATCCACCTGATGGCGCGCTCCCTGCAGCGCAACATCCCCGAGCGCATGAAAGACGCGCTGCGCCGGGTCGAAGGCGCGTTTTCCATCGTCGCCATGACCCGCACCAAGCTGATCGGCGTGCGTGATCCGCTGGGCGTGCGGCCCCTGATGCTGGGCAAGGTCGGCTCTGAGAAGAACGGGGGCTGGGCGCTGGCCTCGGAAACCTGCGCGCTGGACATCATCGGCGCCGAGTTCGAGCGCGAGATAAAGCCGGGCGAGATGGTGGTCATCACCAAAGACGGCGTCGAAAGCTTCTGGCCTTTCGAGAAACGCAACCCGCGCTTTTGCATCTTCGAGCATGTCTATTTCAGCCGCCCCGACAGCATTCTGGGCGGCCAGTCGGTCTATACCACGCGCCGCCAGATAGGCGTGGAGCTGGCCCGCGAGGCACCGGTCGATGCCGATCTGGTCTGCCCGGTGCCCGATTCAGGCACGCCCGCGGCCATCGGTTTCGCCCATGAAAGCGGCATTCCCTTTGGCATGGGGATCATCCGCAACCAGTATATGGGCCGCACTTTCATCGAGCCCACCGAACAGATCCGCAACATGGGCGTGCGGCTGAAGCTGAACGTCAACCGCGCGCTGATCCGCGGCAAGCGGGTGATCTTGGTCGACGATTCGGTGGTGCGCGGCACCACCAGCCGCAAGATCAAGGAAATGATCCTCGATGCCGGGGCCGCCGAGGTGCATTTCCGCATCGCCAGCCCTCCGACCGCATGGCCCTGTTTTTATGGCGTCGACACGCCGCAGCGCGAGAAACTGCTGGCCGCGACCATGTCCGAAGACGAGATGTGCGAACACCTGGCGGTGGACTCGCTGAAGTTCATATCGCTCGACGGTCTCTACCTTGCCGTTGGCGAGGCCCGGGGCCGCAACGCCACGCACCCGCAGTATTGCGACGCCTGTTTTTCGGGTGAGTATCCGGTGGAACCGGCTGACATGATCGAAAAGGGATTCGAACTGAAGGCCGCTGAATAGGAGGATCTCATGAGGCTCTTGCGACCCCTGCTCACATCTGCGGCGCTGGTCGCCTCTGCCCTGATCCACGCCGCCCAGGCCCAGACCCCGGACGTCACCGCCACCATGCGCACCTTTGACGTGGTATCGGTCCTGCAGCCGCCGCCATGGAGCGCCGGCGCCGATATCGCCGCGACCAGCGAGTTGTCGCGCAAGCAGGGCAAGGGTGCGGACGGAACGGATGTGTTCATCTGGGAGCTGATCCCCAAGGGGCAAAGCTTTGAGGCGTGGAACGAACTATTCGCAATCATGGCCGAGACCCCTTTGCAGGGCACGGCGGAAGACTATCGAAACGGCGTCATCCGGCTCTATGGCGATAGCTGCGACGGCGCCCAGTTCACCGCCATCGCCGAAGAGCAGCAGGCCCAACTGTTCGTGTTGTTCTGCCCGTCCTACCAGTCCGACCCGGGCACCGGAGAGATTGCGGTGATGCATTACCGGATGCTCGGCGGGACGCTGGTCAAGCACTACTACCACAAGCGCGGCGCGGCCTTTTCGATCGCCGACAAGGCATCCTGGCCATTGACCCGCGACCAGATGCGCGACCTGATCGACCGCATCGGTGCATTCCGTATCACGCCGGCAGAATAGCCAGCTTCCGTTTCACGGCCAGATTGGCTAGGGCTGGTGCGTCACTGCACCGGACCCGCGCGCCAATGCTCTATCCCTGCGACTTCACTCATGCGGTCTGCCGCCGGCCCGGCCCCGATCTGGCCGTCGGCCTGCGCTCTGTCGATACCGGCGACCCGGACCCGGCTAGGTTCGCCCGCGACCATGCCGCTTACGTGGACGCGCTGCGCGGGGCGGGCATAAAGGTCGTCCTGCTCGACTTGAAGTTACCCACAAGTATTTACCTCCAATTTTTTTTGGCTTGATCACGAGGAATCTTTCGTGATTCGTTCTCTGGCACCTTCAATCAAACAGGTGCGGGCATGGGGCAAAATTGGGTGCACGAGGAAACTTCGGAAT
>JAAELR010000169.1 GCA_024226455.1 Paracoccaceae bacterium | reverse complement strand
CGGAGGATACCTGGACCGAAACAGCGATCCGCCTCCCGGAACAACCGTCATTTGGCGCGGCTTAACGCGATTGGCCGACCTCGACGAAGGATTCCGAGCCGCAAAAACAAGTAACTGGCGACTTGTGGGTAATTGAAAGGTGCAGGGTGCGGTTACCGAGGATGTCGGAAAACAGCAGGCAACCCGTATCACCGAACCAGACCGGCCCCTCTGCCCAGTCATACCCGGTTGCCAGTTGCCTGAGCGACGCGTTGCCGGCCACATAGGTGTCGACGACGGGATCGAAGCAATCGACAAATGACATGCGGTTCCTTCTTGCCCGGCGACGTTGCGGGCTCTGCTGCCGCAGCATCGCGCGCATTGGCGGGAAAGCAAAGGTGCAGGCGGCCCGGGCCGACAACGCACCGGCCCCCCGCAGGCGCGGTTTGGCCGCATGTTTTTGCGTTAACCGCCCTTGACCTTCCAGTTGCAGGAAGGCTTATCTGTCGCCTCGCACCCTCCCCCGGAACGGATACGCCATATGGCAGAGCCCCACAGCGTCACATTGTCTATCACCGGGCTGAACTGCGCCGGATGCGCAGGCCGGGCCGAACGGGCGCTCGGCGCCGTCGCGGGCGTGGCAGAGGCTACGGTCAACTTGGCGACAGAGACCGGCCACGTGCGCTTTGATGCCCCCGCCGACCTGCCGGCGCTTGTGGCCGCGCTTGGCAGCGCCGGTTACCCGGCGGCCCGGGAGGTCACCGACCTGCGGGTCGAAGGTATGAACTGCGCCTCTTGCGCCGGCCGGGTCGAGCGCGGGCTGCGGGCCACCGGCGGGGTGCTGGAGGCCTCTGTCAACCTGGCCACCCGGACCGCGCAGATCCGCTATCTGCGCGGTGCGGCCACGCCGGGCGGGCTGGCCCGGGCCGTCACCGCGCTGGGGTATCCGGCAAGGCCGCGCAACGAGGCGCCGCCCGACACCGGCGACCGCAAGGCCCGCGAAACCCGCCGCCTTGGCTGGCTGACGCTGGTGGCGGCGGTGCTGGCGCTGCCGGTTTTCGTGCTGGAGATGGGCGGCCATGTGTTGCCGGCGTTTCACCACTGGGTCGAGGCAATCCTGGGAGCCCAAAACAGCCGCTACCTGCAATTCGTGCTGACCACGCTGGTGCTTTTCGGCCCCGGGCGGCGGTTTTTCAGCATCGGTTATCCGGCGCTGTTGCGCGGCGCGCCAGAGATGAACTCGCTGGTGGCGCTGGGCACCACCGCCGCATGGGGCTATTCGGTGCTGGCCACCTTCGTGCCGGGCTGGCTGCCCGAGGGCACGGCGCATGTCTATTTCGAGGCCGCCGCCGTTATCGTGGTGCTGATCCTCTTTGGCCGCTGGATGGAGGCGCGGGCCAGAGGCCGCACCGGCGACGCGGTGCGCAAGCTGGTCGGGCTGCAGCCCAGCACCGCGCGTGTCGGTCAGGGCGGCAGTTTCGTCGAGATTCCGGTGGCAGAGATCGCCGAGGGCGACATCCTGCAGATCCGCCCCGGAGAGCGGGTCGCGACGGATGCGCGGGTGATCTCGGGCAGCTCGTTCGTTGACGAAAGCATGATCACCGGCGAGCCGGTGCCGGTGGCACGCGGCGCCGGCGGCAATCTGGTGGGTGGCACGGTAAACGGCAAAGGGGCGCTGCTGGCCGAAGCGACGCATGTGGGCGCCGACACCACGCTGGCGCGCATCGTGGCGATGGTCGAGGCGGCCCAGGGCGCCAAGCTGCCGATCCAGTCGCTGGTCGACCGGATCACGGGCCTGTTCGTGCCGACGGTACTGGCGGCGGCGGTGCTGACGGTGGCGGGATGGCTGGTATTTGGCCCCTCTCCGGCGCTGGGGCTGGCGCTGGTGGCCGGGGTCGCGGTGCTGATCATCGCCTGCCCCTGCGCCATGGGGCTGGCCACGCCGACCTCGATCATGGTGGGCACGGGCCGGGCGGCGGAACTGGGCGTGCTGTTCCGCCGCGGCGACGCGCTGCAGATGCTGCAGCAGGTCTCGCTCGTCGCCTTCGACAAGACCGGCACGCTGACCCAGGGGCGGCCCGAACTGACCGACCTGGAACTCGCCCCCGGCGCCGACCGGGGCGACGCGTTGCGACTGACGGCGGCGGCAGAGGCGGCCTCGGAACATCCCATCGCCGCGGCCATCGTGCGCGCGGCAGAGAGCGAGGGCGTGACGCCGCCCCAGGCGCAGGATTTCTCGTCGCTCACTGGCTACGGGGTGCAGGCTGTGGTCGAAGGGCGGGCCGTACTGGTCGGTGCCGACCGGCTGATGGCGCGCCAGGGTGTCGAATTGGGCGGGCTGGCGGCGATGGGCGTAGAAATGGCCCGGCGCGGGCGCACGCCGCTCTATCTGGCGGTTGACGGCTTGGCGGTGGCAGCCCTTGGCGTGGCCGACCCGGTCAGGCCGTCGGCGGCGGCGGCGGTGACGGCATTGCGCGCCGAGGGCGTGCAGGTGGCGATGATCACCGGCGACAACCGGGCCACGGCGCAAGCGGTGGCGGTCGAACTAGGCATCTCCCAGGTGCTGGCAGAGCTGCTGCCCGGCGGCAAACTGGCGGCGATAGAGCAACTGCGCGGCACCGGCGACAGGCTGGCATTTGTCGGCGACGGCATCAACGACGCGCCGGCGCTGGCGGCGGCCGATATCGGCATCGCCATCGGCACCGGCACCGATATCGCCATCGAGGCGGCGGATGTGGTACTGATATCCGGCGATCCGGGGGGCGTGGTCACCGCGATACGCATCAGCCGTGCCACGATGCGCAATATCCGGCAGAATCTGGGCTGGGCCTTTGGCTACAACATCCTGCTGATCCCGGTGGCGGCGGGGCTGGCATACCCGTTCACCGGGCTATTGCTGTCGCCGATGCTGGGCGCGGGCGCCATGGCGCTGTCCAGCGTCCTTGTGGTCAGCAACGCGCTGCGGCTGCGCTGGGCCGGCAAAGCCGCGGGCGCCGAGTGAAGAGGATCGTGCGATGAATATCGGAGAGGTTTCGACCCGCGCCGGCCTGCCAGCCAAGACGATCCGCTATTACGAAGAGATCGGCCTGATCGCCGCACCCCGCGACACTAACGGCTACCGCAATTTCGGCGCCGCCGAGTTGCACAAGCTGACCTTCCTGGGCCGCGCCCGGGCGCTGGGGTTCAGCATAGCGGATTGCCGGGCGCTGCTGGCGCTATATGAGGATCAGGGCCGCGCCAGCGCCGATGTGAAACGCATCGCCCAGCAGCATCTGGCGCGGATCGACGCCAAGATCGCCGATCTTCGCGCCATGCAGGACACGCTTTCGGGTCTGGTCACCGCCTGCGCCGGCGACCACCGCCCCGACTGCCCGATCCTGCGCGATCTTGGCGGAACCGCCTGAGGCGGCGCTTGTCGGTCCCTTGCGGGCCCTTCTCGCTGGTGTGGCGCCGCCATCAGCGAGGAACGCGCGAAGCGGGCGATGAGCGGCCCGGCGGATCACATGGAGTTAGGCAGGAACAGCACCAGCGACGGGAGCAGCACCAAAAGCGCCAGCCGCACGATGTCGACGATCCAGAACGGGGTGACGCCGCGAAAGATCGTCGCCGTCGACACGTCGCCCACCACCCCCTTCAGCACGAACACATTCAGCCCCACCGGCGGCGTGATCAACGATATCTCGGTCACCACCACCACGATGATGCCAAACCAGACCGCCAGCTGATCAGGGGCAAGCCCCAAATCGAGCGAGATCACCAGCGGAAAGAAGATCGGCACCGTCAATAGCAGCATCGACAGGCTCTCGAACACGCATCCCAGCAGCACATAGACCAGCAAGATCAGCATCATTACGGTCATCGGCCCCAGCCCGGTGCTGGTCACCATCGCCTTCAGCGCCTCGGGCAGGCCTGCGAGGTTGACGAAATTCGAGAATATCCACGCCCCGATCAGCACCGTGAACAGCGCCGCCGTGGTCTGCGCGGCGTCAATCAGCACCTGCACCGTGACCCGCAAACTCAGCGACCCGCGTAACAGCGCGATCAGAAAGGCCCCCGCCGCCCCCATTCCCGCCGCCTCGGTCGGCGAGAATGTCAGGTGGATCGGCCAGATATCGAGCACGCCGTAAAGACCTCCGATGACCAGAAAGAACAGCAGCAACACCGCCCAGACATCCCGCAGCGCCGCCAGCCGGCTGACCCAGCTGCTGCGTTCACCCGCCGGTCCCGCCTCCGGGTCGCGCATCACGGTCCATTTCACCGCCACCAGATAAAGCAGCACACCCAGCAGCCCCGGCACCACCCCGGCGATAAAGAGCTTGCCGATCGAGGTTTCGGTCAGCAGCCCGTAGATCACCAGTATCACCGAGGGCGGGATCAGGATGCCCAGCGTACCGCCGGCGGCGATGGATGCGGTGCTCAGCCGGTCCTTGTAGCCATATTTGCGCATCTGCGGCATCGCTACCTTGGACATGGTCGCGGCGGTGGCCAGCGACGAACCGCAGATTGCCGAGAACCCCGCACAGGCGCAGATCGTGGCCATGGCCAGCCCGCCACGCAGGTGGCCGAGAAAGGCGAACGAGACCTGATACAGCTCGCGCGAAAGCCCGCCCTTGCTGACAAACAGCCCCATCAGGATGAAAAGCGGCACCACGCTGAGGCCGTAATTCTGTGCGGTGTCTATGACCAGCCGTCCGACCATCGAGATCGAGGCGCGAAAGCCGCGTTCCTCCATATATCCGACGAAGCCCACGATCGCCATGGCGATGGCGATCGGCATGCGCAGGAAGACCAGTACCAGAACGGCCACCAGGCCGATGATGGAAGACAGCATCAGGAGGGAACCTTGGAAGGGAAGAAGATACGCGCAAGCCCGCGCAGGATGAAGACAATCGCGGTCAGACCGGTGAAAAACGCAATGAACCAGCCGGGGATGTATTGCGGAAGGTTCAGGTATTCGGTGACGTCGCCATAGTCACGGGCGCGTTCGGCCAGATCCCAGACGCGCTTGGCCGGCCAGAGCAGCACCACACCGCAGATCAGATCGATCAGGATATCGCGGGCCCGTGCCATGCGGCGCGAAAACAGCGGATCCATCAGGTCGACGATGATATGCTGGCCGCGCCACGACACCATGGGCAGCGAAGCGAACACGACGATAGCCATGAAGATCCGGGTCAGTTCGGTGGCCGACTCGATTGGGTTGTTGGCGACAGAACGCAATACGACATCCAGAAAAGTCATGGACATCAGGGCAAAAAGCACCAGCGCCGCCAGCCAGGTGGGCAGCATGGCGATGTAATGCCACAAGCCCGGCGGCCCCGGCGGCTGCCCGGTCTGCCCCATGTCGAACCCGTCTTCGCTCATGTCCCCTCCGCCCTGATCCGCGATCTGACGGCACCACTGGCGCCGGTGTCAAAAAAACAGGGCCCTGCGAGGGGGCCCTGTCGTGCCGTTGCCGGTGGCCGCTAGTTGGCCGCCATCTGCTCGGCGATAAAGGCGCGGGCGGCGGCGGCGTCGATACCCATCGCATCGACCTCGGCCAGCACCTTGTCGATGATCGGACCGGTCATCTCCTGCCACTTGGCGGCGTCTTCGGCGCTCGCCGCGCGCAGCGAATTGTCAGGCGTTGCGTTCAGCTTGTCGAGGCCCACGCCGTCGATGGTATCCCACGTCTGCCCGGCGACGCGCGACATATGCTCGCCGAATATGGCGTCAAGCGCGGCCTGGTCGGCCTCCGACAGCCCGTCGAACGTGTCCTGGTTCATGATCATCGCGAACGAGCCGCGATAGAACCCGCCGGGCACCGTGAAGGTGTTCCTGGCCACCTCGAAGAGCTTGAAGCTGGCCTTGCCTTCCATCGGCATCATCACGCCGTCGGCGGCGTTCGAGGCAAGCGTTTCATAGACCTTGGGCGCTGGTACGCGGATACCGGTGGCACCCAGTGCCGCACCGACATCGCCGGCCACACCGCCGCCAATGCGCAGCTTCAGCCCGCCGATCTGGTCCAGCGAGGTGACGTCGGCATCGGTATGCAGCACGCCCACACCATGGGTCATCAGCGAGACCAGCTTGAGCCCCTTGTGCTCATTGGCTGCGGCCAGGTATTTCTCATGGGCGCGCCAATGGGCAACTGACGCGGCCTCTGCGCTTCCTTCATAGCCCGGCAATTCGATCAGTTTGGTGGCAACAAAGCGCCCCGGGGTATAGCCGTGAAAGATCCACGCCATATCGGCGGCGCCGTCGAGCACAAGGTCCATCTGTGCCGGCGGCGGGGCCAGACCGTATTTGATCTCGGCAGTGACGCGGCCTTCGGTGGCCTTTTCGATCTCGGCGATGACCGCCGGCCAGGCGATGGCGTTCATGCCATGTGTCGGCGGTGCCCAGGACGAGATGGCCAGGGTCACGTCGGCGGCCCCGGCGGCCAGCGCCGACAGCGCCAGGGCCGAAGCCGCCGCACAGCTCTTGAGAAATAGTTTCATGGTTCCTCCCTTCAGGATTTGGTTGTTAACGTATCGCCAATTCCAGCCCGCTTGTCATCAAGTTAGCGCAACCGGCGCCGGCGCCTATCCCTTGTGCAATGACTGCCCATTCGGGCCTCCCAGATCAAGGCCTTCCTTTCGGCAGGCCCCGGCAGGCCCAGCGAGGAGGGCCCGGAAGGGGCCGATGAGCACCGGTTCCTCAGCGGGCTTGCCCGATCATCGCGCGCACATCGGCCGCCACGACCTTGCCCATGGCGTTGCGCGGCAGCGCCGCGACCTCCACCGCGCCATGGGGCAGCTTATAGCGTGCAATACGCCCCTCCAGCCAGTCCAGCACGCCGTCCAGATCCGGCACATCCGGCCCCGCCATGGCCGCCCAGGGCGTCTCGCCCCATTTCGGATCGGGACACCCGACCACCGCCACCTCGGTCACGCCCGGATGCTGGCGCAGCAGCCTTTCGATCTCGGCGGGATAGATGTTTTCGCCGCCCGAGATGATCACATGCTTGAGCCGCTCGATGAACCAGTAGAACCCTCGGGCATCGACCCGCGCCATGTCGCCGGTATGGAACCAGCCGTCGCGGATCGTCAGGCCCGTCAGGTCCGGATTGTTCCAGTATTCCCGCAGCGTATTGTCGCCCCTGACGCAGATCTCGCCGGGCTCGTCGGGGTCGCATTCGCTGCCATCGGGCCGCTCCAGCCTTATCTCGCAGGCAATCCCGGCCCGGCCCAGACTGCCCACGGTCTGCGCCGCCTCGGCCACGGTCTGGTAGATGGCATAAGGCCCGGTCTCGGTGGCGCCGTAGACCTGGATCATCGGCACCCCGCGGGCCTGCACCGCCTTGATCAGCGGCACCGGCACATCCGTCGAGCCGATCGACAACACCCTGAGCCGCGAGAAATCCGCGCCGTCCCAGTCGGCATGTGCCAGCATCGCCTGCAGCACCGTCGGCACCGTGATGGCGACCTGCGCGTCCTGCAGCGCCGCGATCATCGCGCCGGGGTCGAAGCGTTCGTGCAGAACCACCGTGGCGCCCACCGAAAACCCCGGCGTCGGAATGATATTGAGCCCGCCCACATGAAACAGCGGCAGCACGTTCAGCACCCGGTCGGTCTCGGTCATCGAATGGGCGTGCACGCTCATCAAGGCGTTGGCCACCAGCCCCTTCTGGGTCAGCACCGCCGCCTTCGGGGCCCCGATAGAGCCAGAGGTATAGACCAGAAGGATCGGATCCTCCTCGCTGGCGCCGCCCCGGACCTGATCCGGGGACGGGTCCGGGGTCGGTCTGGGGGCGGGCGTCTGTCCCGCCGCCAGCACGACCGGCTTCACCAGCCGCGCGGCCTGGTCGGCGAAATGCGCATCATGGAACACGATCTTCGGCGCGCAATCGGCGCAGATCGTGGCGATCTCGGCCTCGGCCAGGCGCCAGTTCAGCGGCGCCAGCATCGCGCCCAGCCGGGCACAGGCGAAAAGCAGCACGAAGACCTCGGAATGGTTCAGCCCGTACCAAGCCACCCGGTCGCCACGCCCGATCCCTGCCGCGGCAAGATCCCCGGCCCGCCGGGTCACCGTATCGGCCAGCCCGGAATAGCTGTATTCCGCGTCATCGGCGATCAGCGCCGGACGCCCGGGCGCCCGAGCCGCCGCCGCGTCGATCCATCGGTCAATCGTCATGCGTCCCGCCGATCTCCTAAAGCGTGCCCCTGCCCAGCTTGTCGAGCCATGGTTGCGAAGTCCAGAAGCGATCATTCCAACCAGACATGGGGTGCAGGTTGCAGAGCAATGGTAGCGCCCGGTTTTCCGGCGCACGCAGATCCGAACTGGGTTCGGACCGGTGACGCAGGTGAACTGACGCTGATGGGCACCGATCCCCCCCCGCCGGACAGCTTTCAGTCCGGGCGATAGCCCAGTGCCCGCGCCTTCATCGCAAAGACCGCCGAACCTGGATGGACGATCAACCGGACCGCTGCCAACCGCGAGGCGCCCGAGACGCAGGCCCTGGCCTTTCGCCTCTGACACAGGCAATGCCCCGGTCACGCCATCCCGCAGCCACGCCAGCGCCACAGGCCCGCGCCACGGCAGCGTTTCGCCCTGGCGCCCTATTAACCACGCCACCGCTCCAATCGCCCAGCAATAGCCCGATTATCGCCCACGCCCTGTCATATGGCCGTGATGGACTCTGTATTCAGGGCCTTTCCGTCCCAAGATGGTGACAGGTCCAGCGCGGCCACTGTGCCGCCCATCTGAGGAGCGAGCTATGGAATACCGCAAGACAGAGCCCGACCGCGTCCACTCCAAGGAACGCAGCAACCCCATCCCCCTGGCCGACCGCCGCCGTCTGGTGCGTCCGGACGACAAGGCAGAGCCCCAGCCCCAGCCCCAGGTCTTCACCGACTGGGCGAGTATCTGATACCGTCGCACCGGTGAATTTGGGCGCTGGCCGGTTGTTGCCGGCACTGCCACCACGGGCAGCGGCATGATCAAACCCCTACCGCCGGGGCTTGACAGGATTTCTGAAAATATGAACATGGTGTCATATTTTTTCGGAGCCGGTCATGGCATGTCACAGAACCAAGGAACAGGGCGCCCCGGGCACGGTCGATTTCAGCTTTCGCGCTGAACTGAGCACCGTGGCGGCAGAAGCGAACAAGGGGCGCCGGACCAGGGCGGCAATTCAGGTTGCGGTATGTGACTGTCTGGAGACCGCGGCGCTGGCCGAACTGACGGTGGCAAAGATCTGCGGCGCGGCCAATGTCTCGCATGGCACGCTCTACATCTATTTCGCCAACCGCAACGAGCTGCTCGCCGAACTGCTGTTGCGGTTTTCCGAATTTGTTCAGGCAAGGATGCGGCAGGCGTCGAAGAACGCCCCGGACAATCCGGTCAGGGCTGCGACATCGGCCTATGTGGGGCTTTTCGAACAGAATCTCGGCCTGATGAAATGCCTGCAGCGCCAGCTTGACGGTTTCCCCCAGGCGCGGGCCGCCTTTCAGACCCTGAACCGGGAATGGCTGGAAAGCGTCGTCGCGTCGCGGGCGCGGCAGTTACGTAGCGCGGGCTCGCCGGTCTGTCATGACGAGCTGATGCGCCGGGCCTATGCGCTGGGCGGCATGACCGACCAGTATCTTGCCGGGCTGCTGCTGGACCACGACCCGTATATGCAAGGGTTTTCCCAGGACCGCGAGGCGATCATCGACACTCTCGACCTGCTATGGGAACGGGGGATGCAGCCATGACGCTGTTGGCGAATGCCGATAGAATCGCACCCGAGGATCTGAAAGATCACGTTCAGGCCGCCTGGGGCAAGCAAAGCCGGTATGTCGCCGCAAACTCGGCGTTCTATCAGCAGCTCTGGGGCGCCGCTTCGCCGCCCAGAGACCTTGCCGATCTGCCCGGGCTGCCGCTTTGCGACAAGGCGCAGCTGAGGATCTCGCAGGCCGAACACCCGCCCTTTGGCGATTATCTGGCGGCACCGCAATCGCAGGCGGTGCGTCTGCACCGGACCTCTGGCACTACCGGGCAGGCGATGAACCTGGCGCTGTCGGCGCGTGACTGCGCGATCACCGAAACCGTGGGCGGCCGGGCGCAGGGGCTGGCGGGTCTGGGGCCGGACGATATCGTCGCCCATTGCCTGAACTACCAGATGTGGATGGGCGGGCTGACCGACCACATGACGCTGCAACAGACCGGCGCGCTGGTCATTCCTTTCGGGGTTGGCAGCACCGAGTTGCTGATCCGCACCATTCAGGAGGTCGGCGTCACGGCGTTGTCGTGCACGCCGTCCTATCCGGCTGTTCTGGAGCGGGTCATCGCCGAGAAGTTCCCCGGGCTGGCGCCGCGCGACCTGGGGCTGCGGCTGGGGCTGTTCGGCGGCGAGGCCGGGCTTGACGACCCAGCCCTCAGAGCCCGCCTGACCGCGACCTGGGGCATCGAGGTACGCAACGCGAACTATGGCGTGTCGGACGTGTTCTCGAACTTTGCGGCGCAGTGCGGCCACGACACAAGGCTGCATTTCGTGGCAGGGGACGTTCTGCACCCCGAGATCATCGAGCCCGACAGCGCCCAGCCCCTGCCGCTGGCCGACGGCACCACCGGAGAACTGGTGCTGACCCATCTGGCGCGCGATTGTCAGCCGCTGGTGCGGTTTCGCACCGGGGACATCATCGCCGTCGACACCACCGCCCCCTGCCGCTGCGGCTGCACCGGGTTCCGGTTCCGGGTGGTGGGCCGGTCCGATGACATGATCGTGGTACGCGGGCTTAACATGTTCCCCACCATGGTCGCCTCGGTTCTGTCGGGGGTCGGCGAACTGACGGGCGACTACCGCATCGTGCTGGACCGGCCACCGCCCTTCGATGTACTGCCGGTTCACGCGGAACTGGCGCCGGGGGTTGACACCTCTCGCGGCCTGACGGCGGCGATTGAGGCGGTGTTCAAGAAGGTGCTCGGCGTTACCGCGCGCCTGACGCTTTTGCCGGCAGGATCGTTCGAAGTAACCGAGGGCAAGACCCGCAGAGTGCTCAGGAGCTACCAATGAGTGACACCGAATTCGAAACCGTGCTCAGCGAACTGGGCGGCCGGGGCGTCAGAACCATCACCCTGAACCGCCCCGGCAGCCTGAATGCCATGAACCGGCAGTTGATCGACGATGTGGCGCGGGCCTTTGACCATGCGAATGCCGACCGCGATACCCGCGCGATTGTCTTTACCGGCGCGGGCAAGGCGTTTTGCGCCGGCGACGACCGGCGCCAACACGTGCACCCCAAGGATGAGCAAGAGGCCCGCGACGCGGTGCAGGCCATCCAGCGCGCCACCCGCGCCATCACCTTTGGCGCCAAACCGGTGGTGGGCGCGATCAATGGCTGGGCCGTGGGCGGCGGCTTTGAGTGGGCGATCAACTGTGACTTTCCGATCTGGGGAGAAACTGCCAGGGGCTTCTTTCCCGAGGTGTCGCTGAACCTGTTTGTCACCGGTGCCGTGACCTCGCTGCTGCCGGCGATGGTCGGGCTGCACAAGGCCCGCGAAATGCTGTTTTTCGGAGAGAAGTATTCGGCGCAGGACCTGCTGGCCTCGGGCGTCGCCTGGAAGGTAGCCCCCGACGACCGGCTGCTCGATCAGGCGCAAGAGACCGCCGCAAAGCTGGCGGACTTGCCGGTTCTGTCGGCCCGCGCCATGAAGCGGGTGCTGAACGCCGCCGCCAGCACCGACCTGAGCCGCGCGCTGGCCCATGAGACCGAGGCAACGGTCGCCGGCTTCATGGACCCCGAAACCACCCGGCTGCTGTCGGAGTTCTAGGACTGGCCAAATACGAGAGGGCAACCAATGGCATTTGACCCCGCCCACCTGACCGCGCTGCGGCGAGAATTTCACCGGTCGCCGGAACTTGGGTTCCAGGAAGAGCGGACCAAGGCCAGAGTGGCCGGGATCCTGCGCGATCTTGGGCTTGAGGTGCATGAAGGCGTCGGCGTTGTCGGGGTTCTGCGCGCGGGCAATGGCAACCGCGCCATCGGCTTGCGGGCCGATATGGACGCGTTGCCGATAACCGAGACCAGCGACCACGGTTATGCCTCCCAGACACCGGGCGTCATGCATGCCTGCGGCCATGACGGCCATGTCACCATGCTGCTGGGCGCGGCGCAGGCGCTGGCGGCCGATCCCGGCTTCGACGGCACGGTAGTCTTCCTGTTCCAGCCCAACGAGGAACATGGGCTGGGCGCGCGGGCGATGATCGATGAGGGCGTGCTGGAACGGTTCCCGATTGACGAGGTCTATGCGATCCACAACCTGCCCGGTGCGCCGGTGGCACAGGTTTCCACGCGCACCGGTATTATCTGCTCCAGCGAGAGCCTGTTCGAGATCAGGATCCGCGGTCAGGGCGGGCATGCCTCTATGCCGCAGGCGGGGTGCGATGCCATCACTGTCGGGGCGGAACTGGTCCAATCGCTGCAAACCATCGTGTCGCGCAAGATCGCCCCCGGCGCCGGGGCCGTCGTCTCGGTGACCGAGTTCCTGACCGACGGGCAGCGCAACGTGTTGCCGGGCAACGCGACGCTGCGGGGCGATGTCCGTGCCCGCAGCACCCGGGACCGCAACGCTATCGGCGGGTTCATCCGGCAGATTGCAAACGGCGTGGCGGCGGCGCATGGCGTGCTGGCCGAGGTCGATTTCAACACCGAATTCATCGAGACGGTCAACGCCGAAGCGCAGGCGGTTGCGGTGGCCGGGGTGGCAGCCGGGCTTGGGCTCGACACGGTGGCAAATCGCGAACCGATGAGCTTTTCCGAGGATTTCGCGCATTTCTGTGCTGCGGTGCCGGGTTGCCTGCTGCTGCTGGGCAACGGCGAGCACGGCCCGCACGGCCATCCGCTGCATTCTTCGGACTACGATTTCAACGACGACCTGCTTGGTGTGGGCGCGAAGTTCTGGGCCGCACTGGCCCGCGACCGCCTGCCGGAACGGCCCGGCAGTGCCGGATCATAAGTGGCGGTGCCCGGTTTGCGTCGCAGGCGAGGTCGGGGACCAAAAGGGGGGCGCGGCACTGACGCCCGCAAGCCTCGTTGGGATGGACCGAAGACCGGTCTTGCACTAGCAATCGAACCTTGGGCGCCCGATCAGGGCTGACGACATGCTGCCCGAACGGCTGCCCCGGGGTCTTTATCTGGGGCTCGGAGACAGCCGGGAAATGGCCCCGCCTCCCCGCATTTGGGGTCTTGAAGGAGAGAGATCATGAAAGTTCTGATTGCCTGTCTGGCGACCGAGACCAACACGTTTTCCCCGATCCCAACCGGAACGCTTGCGTTCGAGGAGTTGGCCGTCACCCGCAGCGCCACGTCGGAACCGGCCAATCTGTTTTCCGCGCCCTTGCACGAATGGAGACGCCTGGCCGAGCAAAGAGGCTGGGCCGTCGTTGAGAGCCTTTCGGCTTGTGCCCAGCCCTCGGGAACAACGATCAAACGCGCCTACGAGGCCTACCGCGACGAGATCCTGGCGGATGTACAGGCACATATGCCTGATATCTTCCTGATCTTCATGCATGGCGCGATGATCGCCGAGGGCTATGAGGATTGCGAGGGGGATCTTCTTGCCCGGGCACGGGCCATTTTGGGGGACAGCGCCGTCATTGGCATGGAAAACGACCTGCACAACCATCTGACGCAGGCAATGCTCGACGCCGCCAACCTGATCGTCGCTTTCAAGGAGTATCCCCACACCGACAGCACCGATCGTGCCCGTGAGTTGTTCAGGATGGCCGCCGATACGGCTGAGGCAAAGATAGATCCGGTGATGCGGGACTATGACTGCCGGATGATCAACATGTTCCACACCACCCGGGCGCCGATGCAGAAGTTCGTCGCCGACATGCAGGCGCGAGAGGCCATGGGCGATGTACTGAGCCTGTCGCTGTGCCACGGGTTCCCCTGGGGAGATTGCGAACGCGTCGGCGCGAGGATGCTGGCGATTACCGATGGGAATGCGGAACGGGCCAGCGCCGTTGCCCGGGAGTTTGGCGAATATCTTTGGTCGCTGCGCCAGCAGATAAAGGCCGACTGGCCCACGATCGGGCAGGCGTTCGACCGGGTCGAGGCGGCTGATGCCTTCCCTGTCGTGCTGGCGGATTTTGCCGACAACGCCGGTGGCGGTGCGCCGGCGGATTCCACCTTTGTGCTGCAGGAGGTGCTGAAACGGGGGCTCAGGGATGTGGCCATAGGCATATTCTGGGACCCGGTTCTCGTGCGCATGTGCCGCGATGTCGGCGTTGGCGGGCGGATGCAGGTGCGCGTCGGCGGCAAGGTCGGCGCCATGTCGGGCGACCCGGTGGATATCAATGTCACCATCTGCGGGCTTAAAGAGGGCATGTCGCAAATGATGGGGCAAAGCGCCATGCCCATGGGCACCGGCGTGTGGCTGGAAACGGACGGCGTTCACCTGATCCTCAGCGACAAGCGGACCCAGGCGTTTCACCCCACCGCCTTCACCGATCTCGGCTGCGATCTCGCGGCGATGAGGGCGGTCGTGGTGAAATCTTCGCAGCACTTTTATGCGGGCTTTGCCCCAATTGCATCAGAGGTCATCTACATGGCGACGCCCGGCGCCATCACGCCGGACTATGCCCGCATCCCCTATGCAAAGCGGGATCCGAACTATTGGCCCCGGGTCGAAAACCCGTTCCAGAACTGATAGCGCGCGGGGTCAACCCCGCGCGAACAGGGTCTCAGCCATGATGCAGACGCGGCTCTCGATGGCCTCGCAAGCGTCGAGGATCATGTCCTCGCGGAACCGCCGTCCGACGATCTGCACGCCTATGGGCAGCCCGTCATTGTAGTTGGCCGGAACATTGCCGGCGGGCAGGCCCAGCAGGTTCATGGCAAAACTGTAAAACCCTTTCAGCATGATCTCTTCCGCCCCTTCTCTCCCCTCCATATCGCGGTTCCACGCATAGATCGGCCCTAGCAGGAAAGGCGTCAGGACCAGCGGATATTCCTGCAAGAACAGCAGCCATTGCCGGACATAGTGGCTGCGGCGGCCAAAGGCGGCGAGCAACTCGTCGCCCTCGTAGGGCGGGGCGATCTCGAAACAGGCGTCGAAATAGGCGTTGAACTCGGGGCTGCCATGTTGGCGCATCACGTCGTGCAACAGCGCCTTGGTTTCGCCAAACAGGACGCGGGTCGCTTCGGCCCCGATCTCACGCAGGTTTGGCGGCTCGACCTCTTCCACCACATAGCCCGCATCGCGCAAGGCCTCGCAGGCGGCGGTCAGCGCTTCATCCACCGCCGGGTGCAGGTCGAACTCGAAAGAGTTGCGCGTGAAGGCAACCTTGACCGGCCCGTCGGGGGCCGGGCCCTCGAATGGCATGGGCACCATCCATGGATCGTGCGGGTCGTATGCGATGAGCGATTTCATCGCCAGCCGCACATCGGCCACCTGACGCGCAATAACGCCCTGAACCGACATCAGCTGCGAGATCAGGCCGCGTTCGGCGGTTTGCGACGGGTTGTAGGCCGGCACCCGTCCCAGCCCCGGCTTGACCGTGGCCGCCCCCGTCGCGTTGGCCGGAAAGCGAAGCGATCCGCCGATATCGTTGCCATGTCCGATGGCCCCCATGCCGGACATGACCGCAGCCGCCGCCCCGCCCGAAGAGCCGCCCGCAGAGGCCCAGTCGTTCCATGGGTTGTAGGTCCGGCCGTGCAGCGGGTTGTCGGTCGAGCCCCTGAAGGAAAACTCGGGCGTATTGGTCCGCCCGACCACAATCGCCCCGGCATTGCGCAGGTTCGTCACCACCGGAGCGTCCGCCGGAGCGATCAGATCCTTGAAGGCGGCGACACCGTTCGGCGTGGCCCTGCCCTGTTGGTCGATGTTTTCCTTGATGGTCACCGGAACGCCATGCAGCGGCCCGACGGGGCCGTCCTTGGCAAACGCCGCGTCCAGCTTTGCCGCCCGGGCCAGAGCGTCATCGCCCAGATCGTCGACCACGGCGTTGATTGCCGGGTTTCGCTGTCGCATGCGCATGACGACAGAGCCGACCGCATCGCTGGCGCTAGCCTCGCCGTTTCGAATGCGCGCCGCCAGATCGCAGGCGCCAAGTTGCCAAAGTGGCTTTTCCGTCATTTTCCGTTCCCCACGTTCCTGTCAGCGGTCCTGCGAAAAAGGAGCGCATATTTCAGATCTCGATCAAGGCGCTGGTTCCTGCGCAAGAGCCGCTTCAGGCTCTTCCACCAGGCCCCGTCTTGCAGGCTCCTGAAAGGCAGGTTTGCCAGCTGCGTTGCAGTTTTCCGCCAGGCTCCTGCCGTGGCAACCTCTTTTCTTTCTCCGGCACCAAAAAATAAATTTGACTTGGATATTTTATTGCGCCGATAGTTGATCCTACAAAACAAAATAGCTCACTCAACAGGGAATAAAAGATGAAGATGATGCTGAGGAAAAGTATTCTCGCCGCCGCTGCTACCTTCGCGTTGGGCGCAACTGGTATCGGGTCGGCGGCTCTGGCCGAGACCGTCCTGAGGGTCGTGCCGCATGCCAGCCTGAAGATCCTCGATCCGATCTGGACCACGGCCTATATCTCTCGCAACCACGGCTACATGATCTACGACACACTGTTTTCGCTGGATGCCGACGGCAATATCCAGCCGCAGATGGTCGATACCGTCACCCGGTCCGAGGATGGCATGACGGTGACGCTGACCTTGCGCGACGGTCTGATGTGGCATGACGGCGCGCCGGTAACGGCCGAGGACTGCGTTGCATCGCTGAAGCGCTGGGGCGGCAAGGACGCCATGGGCCAGAAGCTGATGAGCTTTGTCGACGATTTGTCTGCCGACGGAGACAAGAACATCGTCTTCAAGATGAACACGCCCACCGGCCTGATCGAACTGGCCCTCAGCAAACCGTCGTCGAACGTGCCCTTCATGATGCCGGCCCGCATCGCCGCGACGCCGGGGTCGGAACAGATCTCGGAGTATATCGGTTCCGGCCCGTTCAAGCTGGTCACCGAAGAGTGGGAGCCGGGCACCAGGGTGGTTTATGCCAAATTCGATGAGTACGTGCCGCGCTCGGATCCGACGTCGGGATTTGCCGGCGCCAAGATCGCCAAGGTCGACCGGGTGGAATGGACCCCGAACCGCGACATCCAGCAGGCGGTGAACTCGTTGAACGCCGGTGAGATCGACATCATCGAATCGTTGGTGCCCGACCTGCATCCGCTGGTCCACGACGCGGGCAAGGCCTATATCAAGGATCCCAACCCACCGGGCCTGCAATACACGGCTCGTTTCAACGTTCTGCATCCGCCGTTCGACAACCCGAAGATCCGCCAGGCGCTGCTTTATGCCTTCAACCAGGAGGATTTCCTGGAGGCCAATATCGGTCACGCGGAATTCTATCAGACCTGCAAGGCGCTGTTCGGGTGCGGCATGCCGTTTGAATCAACCGCCCATATGGACGGGCTGCTGGACAGCAACTTTGCCAGGGCCAAGGAACTGCTGAAAGAGGGCGGATATGACGGAACGCCGATTGTTCTGATGCATTCGACCAACGTGCCGGTGCTGGCCAATCTCGCCCCCGTCGCCAAGGATCTGATGGAAGCTATCGGCATGAATGTCGACATGCAGTCGATGGACTGGTCGACGCTGGTGGCACGCCGCTCCAAGCAGGATGCCCCGGCCGATGGCGGCTGGAACATGTTCTTGACGGCCTGGACCATGGGTGACCTGATCAACCCGCTGACCATGGCCTTCCTGAACTCGGGCTGTGACAAGGCCCTGTTCGGCTGGCCCTGCGACGAGAATATCGAGAACCTGCGCGATGCCTTCGCCCGGGCGGGCACGGCCGAGGAGCAAAAGCAGCTGATCGACGAGCTTCAGGCGGCCTGGCTCGCCTATCCGACCCATATCCATCTGGGTCAGTGGAACTCGCCCTCGGCCCTGGCCAACAACATCGATGGCTATCTGCAGGCAGGCGTGCCGGTGTTCTGGAACGTCGAGAAGAAGTAGCTCTGCACCCAAGAAATCCGCTCTGCCGCGACTTTCGCGGCGGGGCGTCCGCTTTTCTGACACCGCGCCGGGGCTCTGATGGTCTTTTACCTGCTGAAGCGGCTGCTTGCGACGATCCCGGTCATGCTGGTGGTCGCGGTGTTCATCTTTCTACTGTTGCGGCTGACCCCCGGCGATCCGGCGGCGATGATCGCAGGCGACTATGCCAGCGACGCGCAAATCGCAGAGATCCGCGAGAAACTGGGCCTGGATGAACCCATGCTGGTTCAGTTCGGCATCTGGCTGGGCAATATCTTTCAGGGCGACCTTGGCGAAAGCTTCTTTTTCAAAAAACAGGTCAGCGAGCTGATTGTGGCCAGGATCGAACCCACGCTTTCGTTGTCGCTGGTCACCATTATCCTGACCGTGTCCATCGCGGTGCCGATGGGGGTGATTTCGGCCTACAAACAAGGCAGTTGGCTGGATCGGCTGACCATGGGGTTTTCGGTACTGGGCTTTTCGATCCCGGTCTTCGTCATCGGCTTTGGCCTGATCTATGTGTTCTCGCTGAAACTGGCCTGGTTCCCGGTGCAGGGCTATGACCGCATCTCTGAGGGCCTGTGGGGCTGGCTGCGCCACCTGATCCTGCCCGCGCTGGCGCTGTCGGTGATCTTCGTCGCCTTCATCGCCCGGATGACCCGGACCAGCGTGCTGGAGGTGCTGGGCGAAGACTATATCCGCACCGCCCGCGCCAAGGGCCAGACCGAAACCAAAGTGCTGGTGCGCCACGCGCTGCGCAACGCCGCGGTGCCCATCGTCACGGTGATCGGCTTTGCCTTTGCCATCCTGATCGGCGGCGTGGTGGTGACCGAGAGCGTGTTCAACATCCCCGGCCTTGGCCTTTTGACCGTGGACGCGGTGCTGAACCGCGATTTTCCGACGATCCAGGCGGTGGTGCTGCTGTTTTCGCTGGTCTACGTGCTGATCAACCTTGTGATCGACCTGAGCTATACCGTGCTTGACCCAAGGATTCGCTACTGATGACGGATGTGAAATCCTTGTCGCCGGGCCGCCAGACGCTGCGGCGCCTTGTGTTGAACCCCTCGGTGCTGATCGGCGGCACGCTGGTTGCCATGATCCTGGCCCTGGCGATCCTTGCGCCGGTTCTGGGCACTCGCGACCCGAATGAACTGTCGACCAGCAACCGGCTGAAACCCCCGGGCTATGAAGGCACCATGCGCGTCTATACCGATGAGGGCCGCATGAAGGTGCCGGTCTGGTACCCTCTGGGGGCCGACACGCTGGGGCGCGATGTCTACAGCCGGATCGTCTATGGCGCGCGGATATCGCTGGTCGTGGGCGTGTCGGTGGCCGGGATTTCCATTGCGCTGGGGGTGCTCTTCGGCCTGATCGCGGGGTATTTCAGGTATCTCGACGGGGTGATAATGCGGGTCATGGACGGGCTGATGGCGATCCCGGCGATCCTGCTGGCCATCGCGGTGGTGTCGGTGTTCAACGCCGGTGTGATGAGCGTGATCATCGCCATCGTGGTGCCCGAGGTGCCACGAGTGGTGCGGCTGGTCCGGTCGATCGTGCTGTCGATCCGCGAGGAGCCCTATGTCGAGGCGGCGATCACTGCCGGAACCAGGGTGCCGACGCTTCTGATCCGCCATATCCTGCCCAATACCCTGGCCCCGCTGATCGTGCAGGGCACGTTCATCGTGGCCTCTGCCATCATCGTCGAGGCGATCCTCAGCTTTCTGGGCCTTGGCATTCCCGCCGACGAGATCCCCACCTGGGGCAACATCATGGGCGCCTCGCGAGAGGTGTTCCAGCTGCACCCGCATCTGATCCTCTATCCCGGAGTGGTTCTTGCGGTGACGGTGCTGGCGGTCAACATGCTGGGCGACGGGCTGCGCGACACGCTCGACCCGCGTTTCGCCAGGCGGGTCTGAATGATGACCAAGACCGAAAACGTGCTTGAGGTCAAAAACCTCACCGTCAGTCTGCCGGGCGACGGCGACCGGGCCAACGCCGTAGAGAATATCAGTTTTACCGTCGCCCCCGGAGAGATCGTCTGTGTGGTCGGCGAATCCGGATCCGGCAAGTCGGTCACCGCGTCAGCCGTGATGGGGCTTTTGCCGGCGGCGCTGAAACCCACCGACGGAGAGACATTGCTGGAGGGCGAGAACACGCTGACCGCCGGCAAGACCCGGCTGCGCGATCTGCGCGGCACCAGAATGGCAATGATCTTTCAAGAGCCGATGACCGCCCTTAACCCGGTGGCCAGGGTGGGAGAGCAGATCGCCGAGATGCTGGAAATCCACACCTCCATGTCCGCCTCGGAACGCCGCAAACGGGCCATCGAGATCATGGAACTGGTGCATCTACCAGAGCCTAAAAAGATGGTCGATGCCTATCCGCACCAACTGTCCGGCGGGCAACGTCAGCGCATCATGATCGCCATCGCCCTGGTGCTGGACCCCGCCCTGCTGATCGCGGATGAGCCGACCACGGCGCTGGATGTCACAACGCAGGCGCAGATCCTGACCCTGGTCAAGGAAATGCAGGAACGCCGCGGCACCGGCGTATTGTTCATCACCCACGATTTCGGCGTGGTCGCCGAGATCGCCGACCGCGTCGTCGTGATGCAGGACGGACGGATCGTCGAACAGGGCCCGCGAGAGGACGTTCTGCGAAACCCGCAAGAGCCCTATACCCAGATGCTGATGGCCTCGGTCCCTTCGATGACCCCGCCGGAACGCAAGCCGGTCGAGGGCGATTTCGCCATCGATGTGGACGGGCTGGTCAAGCGGTACGGCCACAATGGTCTGTTTGGCCGGGGCCGTGTGGTGCTGGCCGCCTCTGACGTGACCATGCATGTGCGCAAGGGCGAAACCCTGGGCATCGTCGGCGAATCCGGCTCCGGCAAATCCACCGTCGCCCGATGCATCGCCCGCCTGATCGACCCGACGGCGGGCTCGATCAGCCTGCACGGCACCGAGATTGCCACCCTGCCCGAATCCAAGCTGCGACCGCACCGGCGCAAGGTGCAGATCGTGTTTCAGGATCCCTACCGCTCTCTCAACCCGCGGCGCACCATCGGTTTGTCGATGATCGAGGCGCCGGTGAATTTCGGGACAACCAAGGCCGATGCGATCGTCAGGGCGCGCCAATTGATGCAGCTGGTCGGACTGCCCGCCGACGCGCTGGACCGCTTTCCTCACCAGTTTTCCGGCGGCCAAAGGCAACGCATCTGCATCGCCCGCGCGCTGATGGTAGACCCCGAAGTGCTGATCGCGGACGAGGCGGTCTCGGCCCTGGATGTGTCGGTTCAGGCGCAGGTGCTGGAACTGCTGGACGACATCCGGCAACGCTATAACCTGGCGATGCTGTTCATCACCCACGACCTGCGGGTCGCAGCGCAGATCTGCGACCGGCTGATCGTGATGCAAAAGGGCATCGTGGTGGAACAGGGCCCCACCCGACAGGTCTATTCAAACCCGTCCCATTCCTACACGCGCCAGTTGCTGGATGCCGCGCCGGGCACCGAGGTAGAGTTCGGGTCAGGCCGGGCCAGTTAGGAGAGCCAGAAGAATATGCCAATTGCTGATTGAACACCCGCATCTGCATGTGAACCACCGCGCCGGTCGTGGAGAGTTCTTGTTTTTGGCTGTTATCTTTGGTGATTGCCAACCGGGCTCTGGGTTGAGTCTTGAGAACATGGCGGACTCAACGTGGCACGTCTACGCAGATTGGCAATAAGCCGACAAGGCGCGGTGGGATCGTACCAAAAAGGGTTCTTTCGAGGCATTGCGGGCGGCGGGCATTGAGGATGCTTTAGTCGGTTGACTGCCATTTACTATCTGGATGTCGGTGGATTCACCGCCAGACCTATTCGAGCGGATTGCGAGGATTTGCATCGAGAAGGGTCTGGAAAAACCTGATGTCACCTTTACAGAAAGTGGGCATCCACGATTCCTGAGCGGGTGGAAACAGAGCAACCACGAATTGTTGAAGATTTGGGCGGACGCAGGAGAGTGATCCCCGCTTCGCCCGGGCTTGTCCCGGGCCGCGCCCGACCCGCCCCATGCGCGGGCGTTGGTCTCGTTGGGGGCTGCTACGACTCAGTGCAAAACAACCAGTCCAAGAAATAGAAAACCGTTGAAAACCAAGGGATTGCATGGCGCCAATAATGACGAAAACCGAGGGCTCAGCCTGGTCAGAAATTTCCCGTAATATCAATGCGCTTCTTTCGCTAACGCCCGATTCAGGTCGTCGGCGAAGATCGGATGAGCGTGCAAAACCCGCATTTCGATTTCAATGATGAGATCCTGCCGATCGGTGCGACCTACCGGATCGACCTTGTGGCAGATCAGCTTGTCGGCTGACCGATGACTGGCGAAATCTGCCTATTCACCAGCGCAACTCCATGATCAGACCATTTGCACCGACCAACAGCAGACCCTCGTTGCCTGTCCCGGGACCAGCGGAAAGCGGCAAGACATCCTTTAGCGCAGCCTGGGAGGCCTTGGGAAATCGCCTCCAGTTCCGGCCCTGGTCAGAACTGACCAGCAGGTTCGCATCCTCGCCTACGATCCAGCCAAAGCCGCCCGGCGACCAGCGCAGCCGATTAAGATCGGCCTTCAGGGCGATGGGGTGTTGTTGCCAGCTTTTGCCGCCGTCCGTTGATCGCAGCAACGCCCCCTGGGCGCCCACCGCCCAGCCATCGCAGGCATCGCGAAAATGTATGCAATGCAGGCTTTTTTGAGTACCCGACGAGCTTTGCTGCCAGGTCTCGCCTCCGTCCGAGGTCAGCAGGATCAAACCATCCTCGCCAGCGGCCCAGCCATGATCGGGGTCCAGGAAAAACACGCTGTGCAGGGCCGAGGGGACTGCCAGGTCGATCATTTGCCAGCTATTGCCACCGTCCCTGGTCGCCACCAACACACCGCCCTCGCCCGCGGCCCAGCCGTTCAGGGCATCGCCAAAGGCAACGCTATACAGCGTGACGGGCTTTGGCAGAGCATGGGCGGACCAGGTTTCGCCCTTGTCTTTGGAACACATCAGCGCGCCCTGCGCCCCCACGGCCCAGACCGTCGGTGCACCTTGCCGGTCGGTGCAGATGGCCACATCATAGAGCTTGCCAGGGCACGGTGTGGGCGACATGGCCCAGGTCTTGCCGTCATTTTCGGAACGCATCACCAGACCGTCTTCGCCAACCACGATGAAACGTCCCATTGCGACCTGCGCGACGCTCCACAACTGGTTGAGCCGGCCAGAGGAAAGAAGGCCCCATTCACCGGCTGCGTCATCCCGTTTCATCAAGGTGCCCATCTCTCCGACCAGCCAGATACCCCCCGCCGCAGCGGCCAGACGGTTCAGGTTGACACTGGACGGCAAGGCTTCCGGCGACCAGCTTTGGCCGCCATCAGCAGTTCTCAGCAGGGTTCCGCCACTGCCGCAGAGATATCCCGTCAGGCCGGTCTCCCAATGAAGGTCTGTGAGGTTGCGGCCCGTGGGCAGCTTAACCCCGCGCCATTGCCCGTCAGAGGTTGAGAGCGCGAAGAACTGGCCCCGCTCGGCCAGGATCCATCCGGTATCCCCACGCCAGACAATCCGGTTGAGCGACAGCGGCGTACCCATATGGTGCAGGGTCCAGTCCGCCCCGTGATTGTGGCTCTCCCAGCGCTGGCCCGCGTCGCCCACGGCAATGATGTTGCCGTCCCCAAGGTCGGCGATGTCCCTGATCCAGGCGCTGGTTTCCAGGCCGGAGGGGCCCCAGGAATGGCCCCCGTCAGAGGTCTTCAGGCACAGGCCGAAAGACCCCACAGCCCAACCGTCGCGGTCATTCAGGAAATGAAACCGGTGGATCGTCTCGGGCGTGTCCAAAGGCTGGCGCTGCCACTCATGGCCCCCGTCCGAGGTTCTGAATAACAGCCCGCTGGCCCCGCCGATCAGCCCCCGACCGTCTTCGAACACATGCAGGGCGCGCAATTCATGCTGGGTGTTCAGCCAGGTGCGCGACCAGCTATCCCCGGCGTCGTGGCTTTGCAGGATGGTCCCGGCCTGTGCCACTGCCACCAGCAAGCCACCCGGGAACCGGGCCAGATCGAACAGGGTATTGGCCGTCGGATAGGGGTTTCGTTCATCCCAGCGAAAATCAGGCATGACTACGTGATCCCAAATGCACCCTGATACCAGATCAGTATTCGATCGGAACGATGGTGACCAAATCGCCTTTGTGCACCTCGACCGGCTCGTCGGGCAAGACGATGAAGACATTCGCCCTGGACATGCTGCTCAGGATGCCCGAGTTCTGGGAACCGGTGCTGCCGACCCAGCTTTCGGCACCCTCATGGTGCAGAACGCCCCGGGCGAATTCCATCCTGTCGCCGGTCTTCTTGATCGGATCGCCCCCGAACGGCACAACCAGTTGCTTCATCGGTTCGGGCTTGCATCCCATCATGACCAGCAGCGCCGGGCGCACCAGCAACAGGAACGTCGCCAATACCGAAACCGGGTTACCGGGCAGACCAAAGAAGATAGCGTCTCCGATGCGGCCATGGGCCTGGGGCTTGCCCGGCTTCATCCGCACCTTCCAGAAATCGATGCTGCCCAGTTCGCGGATCACGTCGGTAACCAGATCATAGTCGCCCACCGACACACCACCCGAGGTAAGCACAACGTCCGCCTCTGCCGCACCCTTGCGCAAAGCTGCCGCAATGGCCTTTTTATCGTCGCGGATTATGCCCAGATCGAGGATATCGACACCCAGCGCCTGCAAGGCGGCTTTCATCGAGGATCGGTTGGAATCGTATACCTGACCCGGCTCCAGCGGGGTGCCCGGGGCGATCACTTCGTTGCCGGTCGACAGCACGGCGACTTTCAGGCGGCGATGGACGCTGATCTCGGCCAGCCCCAGCGAGGTCAGCATTCCGATATCCGGTGGCGACAACAGGCGGCCTTGGGCAAACACCTCGCGGCCGGCGGATATGTCCTGCCCGGCCCGGCGGATATTCTGCGCCCGCGTCTGGCCCTGCGGCACGGTCAATTGGTCGCCGTCGCGCTGCACCACCTCTTGAATGACGATGCAATCGCAGCCGTCGGGGATAGGTGCCCCGGTCATGATGCGCACGGCTTCGCCCGCGCCGATGGTCTGCGTCAGCTGGTCGCCCGCCGGCAGGTCGGCGACCACCGTCAGCGTGCTATCACGGCCCGACGCCAGATCATCGAACCGGACGGCATAGCCATCCATCGACGTGTTGTCGTGATTGGGTACGTTAAAAGGCGCGACAACCGGTTCGGCCAGCACCCTACCCAGAGCCGAGGCCACCGGGATCGTCTCTGTCTCGGCCAATGGGCTGACTCGCGCCAGTGTACGCTCGCGGGCTAGCGCGAAAGGCATCAAGTTCATTGGTGGCTCCTGTGTTCCGGTTCTTGCGGTGCGATTGCTGGGGGAAGTGTTAGAAACCAAATTGCTGCTCAGCAATAGGCTGCGGCGCCGGAGTGTCCTCATGGCTATTCGGTATCGTTTGCCGACCGGCCTTGCGTCGCCATGATGACCCCCTGCATGGCGAAGCCGACCAGAACGCCAATGCCCATGTTGCTGGTCGCAACCGAAACGCCGGCGATTGCCAGTGCTGTCATCAGGTCCCATTTGCCGCCCGTATCCGCGATCATCCGCGCCAGTTCCAGCCCGGCAAAGAACAACAGCACGCCAAGAATGCTTTGGGGTATCAAGGTTAGCACCATCAGGGCCTGATCGGTGAACAACAGCGCCAGAACGATGGCGATGACGCCTATGATCAGGTTCGATCCGCCGGTGCGCGCCCCGAAACGGTAGGCCGCGGCCAGACCTCCGGCGCCGTGGCATACCGGCATGGCACCGATGGTTCCCGATATCAGCCCGGTGATGCCCATGGACGTCAGCAAAGCCCGCAAGGTCACGCGGGCGCTTTTGGCCTCGCCGTATTTGGTGATCGCCACATCGCGGGTAGAGATGATGGCGTTGCCGATGGTCAGCGGAAACTGCGGCAGGACCAATAGGAAAAACGCAGCCCAGAAATGGCTGAAATCCGGCAGGATCAGCACCAGGCCAGAGTTTTGCGGCTGCATCTCGGGGCGTTCACCCAGCGTCAAACCGACCAGGACACCAAAGCCGAGCAAAAGCAGCGCCGCCGGAAATCGCTTGTTCTCGACAAAAAGCAACACGATCACCGCCCCGATGATACCGACAACCGGGTTCAGCCAGGGCGCCGCGGCGGGACCGTTCAGGGTCAACTCGGGCGCCATTACGAACTCCACCCCCTTGATCATCAGGATCATGCCCAGCCCAAGCTGGATACCACGCACGATGGGGCGGGTGAAAGCCCGGGCAACAAGGTCGATGGCGCCGGTAGCGGCAAGGATCAGCAGGATCACCCCAAGGATCAGGCCAGAGGCGGCGATGGTTTCTACCGGCAACTGAGAGGCTATCGCCACCGCCGAAACCACCTTTAGCGGCTGCACCGGAATTGGCAGGTGATAGTAGAGACCACCGAAAACATAGAGCCCGCCGACCACCAGCAAGGTTGTGGCAAGGGGCACGGAATTGACCAGAACCAGCGCGATGGTCAGCGGCAGCAGGGTGCCAAGGTCGCTTAGCGAACCGGCAAGTTCATTGCGGTCAAACCGATGGGCCGCCAATCCGTTCACGCCGGGATCTCCCCTGGTTCCTATCGCCCCCGGGGCGATGGCCTATTTCTCCAGATCACTGATGATCCGATCGGTCAATGCCGTTATCGCTTTTGCAGCCTCGCTTTCGGGGTGCTCGACAATGATGGACCGGCCTTCGTCGGCCAGTTTTATGATCCTGCGGTCCAGCGGAATGCTGCCCAGGTAGGGCACATTCAGCTCTTCCGCGGATTTGCTCACCTGATTGGCGCCGAACAGATCCTCGTCGGTCATGTTCTCGACCATGCCCAGAACCGGAACGTTCAGGTGATTTGCCATCGAGATCGATTTGCGTGCGTCCAGCAGGGCAACGCGCTGCGGGGTAGAGACCACGACGACACCATCGATGCGGTCGACGATCTCGGTGACCATCATCGGCTCATCCCCGGTTCCGGGCGGCAGATCGAACAACAAGACGTCCCGCTCTCCCCAGTTTACTGCCGCGACCAGCTGGCGGATCAGGTCCTTTTTCAGCGGCCCCTTCCACATCACGGCGTCATCGGAGCTTTCGATGAAATAATCCATCGATATCATGCCAAGGCCGGGCGCCTCTTGGGGCATCGGCACCACCGGAACGATACCGATCTCATCCAGTTGCAGGCCCTTTTGATGCCGGGCCGCGTCGCTGTCTTCGGCCACCAGCATCTGGGGGATGTTGGGGCCATGAATATCAGCGTCTATCAGGGCCACCCGCAAGCCGGCCCTGGCCAGCGCCACCGCGATACCGGCGGTCAGCGTGGATTTACCCACCCCGCCCTTGCCCGAGGCGACGATCAGCCGGTATTTGATCTTCTTGAGCTTCTCATCAACCAGCCAGCTTTCATGGGTTTCGCGGCGTTTGAGCATACAGCCGTGATATTCCGGGCAGATATCGCACCCGTTCAGACGCTCGCAGGGCTGCTCGGCAACGGGTGCCTGCTGAATACTGGTCAGGATGGGTGGTGTATCGGTCATCGCGGACAGATCTCCTGGCCGCGCACGCCGACCCGGTCGGGCAGGCGGACAAAATCGTGCCGGTCAATGGCAAACAAGGCCCGGAAGCTTCCGGTGCGGAAATCTCCCTGCCGGATCAGCTCTTTCATTTCATCGCAAAGCACCTGTTTGCGCCTCAGCAGCGTGTAGAATATCCCGTTGCCTTCCAGACCGGCGCCTTCGCGGTTCTGACTGCGGGCAAAGGCGCTGCGGATCTCTTCCATCTGTTCCGCGGGCAGGTTGTAGGCGTCAAGGTTCAGTTCTTGCTCGCGCACCGTGCCAATCGCGGTGAAGCCGACCACGATATTGTCCTTTAGGTACATCTTGACCCAGGTGTCGGCGTTCCGGCCGATCAGGGTCTCGTCATGCTCTGCCTTGGGCGACCCGCCCGCCGCGATGGGCAGTTCGAAGACGTTGACCGCGTTGGCGTCGATGCCGCCCTTGTTGAACACCGGCTTTCCGACCATGTTGAACCCGGCTATGCGCCCCCCGACCACGGCGTTGGGCCAAAGCGGGATCATTCGCTGAACCCCCACCACATCAAAGAACTGCGCCACATCGCCTGCCGAAAACACGTCCGGGTTCGATGTGCGCATGTACTGGTCCACCAGGATCCCGCCCCGTTCGGCCACCTCGATATCCGTGCCGTCACAAAGCCAGGTATTGGGGCGCTGGCCGGCCGAGTTGATGATCAGGTCGCATTCGATCAGGCCCAGATCGCCAACCTCGACGCCCGTCAGCGACCCGTCGTCGTTGAATACCACCTCTTTGGCGCCTTGAGAGGTGATCACCCGCATGCGCCCGTGATCTTCCATGTGTTTTTTCAGGATATCGGAACTGTCGGCGTCGGTCATTACCGGCAAAACGGTATCGACCAGTTCAACCATGGTCACGTCCACGCCCCAGCCGCGCAGGGTTTCCGAGGCCTCGATGCCGATCGGGCCGGACCCCATGACCAAGGCTCTGGCCGATGCACGGTCCGGGTCGCGCAGATGGTCGACCACGCTGTCGGCGTCCTCGATGGTCTTGAAGGCATGCGCCAGGCCCTTGTCTCTGGCCTCTGCCAGACCGGGGATAGGCACCCAGAAGGTTGTGGCACCGGCGGCGATCAACAGCTTGTCCCATTCGAACTCTTCGCCGTTCTCAGCCACCACAACCTTGCGTTCGGTGTCAATCGACCTGGCGGGCATCGAAAGCCGCAGATCCACGTTATGGCGCTGGTAGAACTCCATGCCGCCTTTCCAGTAGAGACCCTCGCGGGGAATGCCGAGCATCTGCGGGATGCGTTCGTCGGGGTGCTTTTCGCCCCATTCGCCGCGCGCCTGCGCATAGTCCGGCGCCTCGTTCCATCCGTATAGCGCCAGCGGACAGGGCGAATACGCGGGCCAGGGTTCCTTGTTGAGGACGGTGATACTTGCGTCGGGACTGAACTTGCGGATGGCTTCTATAGCCTCCGCAGTCGCGGGACCGTTGCCGATGATGACCATTCTGCCAGTCATGCTGTTTGCTCCTTTTCGCCGGGAAAACCCTTGCCGCCAAGGCCTTGAACCCTGGGCATGTTGCTGACCCGTTTCATCATTTCCATGTGCTGGGGTCGCCGCCGACCCGGATATCGGCCTTTGCCATCAACTGCGAAACCCACTCCCTGAAGGCGGCCCTGGCCTGGGCGTCACGCAATTCCCGGCGGATCTCGTCGCGTACCTCGTCCAGCGGCAGCACCGACAAATCCTTGTCGATGACCTGCATCAGCAGGTAACCGCTCGGGGTTGGCACCACGTCGGTCAGGCTGTTTTCGTCGGGGGCGCAAGCGGCATCGAAGGCCGCATCGTTTATCTCGCCACGGCGGACCCAGCCGATACGACCGCCACTTTCCCGGGTCCCGGCGCGTTCCGAGTGCTTTCGCGCCAGATCGGCAAATGTTTCCCCATCCTCGATACGCTCCTTGAACGAACGCAAGGCAAGGATCAAAGCCGACCGACCCGCGGGGCAAAGCGTCTTTTCGGCTTCCAGAAAGATCTCTGCAAGATCCAGGCGGCCATCGCGCACAAAACGGCTTAGCCCCGGAGCCTGGTTCTGGGCCTGATAGAAGCGCGCCACGTCGTCGTCGCTGACCTCTGCCTCGGCCAGAAACAACCCGATCACGTGATGAATGATCAGTTCCCGGCGGACGCTCTCGCCCAGCCGCTTCTGAAACCCCTCATCGTCCACGATGTCGTCGCCGCCCTGAACCAGTATCCCCAACTGGGCCTCGTCGATGCCTGCTTTCAGTTCATCTTCGGTCGGCTGCACCGAAACCGCCAGTTTGCTCTCCAGCACCAGCTCTTCGCGAACCAGCTTGGTGATGGCGTTCTTCTTCAACTCGGCGCGCTGGCTTGGCACCAGGTTTTCAAAGCTGACCCCGTGGACCGTGGCCGCCAGCTGCTCTATCTCACGCGACAGAGACCCGGCATAGATGATGTGGCCATTGACCGTTGCCAAAGGCTGGTTGTCGACCTTGCTGCTCATCAGCTGGCGGTATCCTCTGGGCCTTCGCTCTCGAACAGAACGAACCGCTCGGCGAGGGGCTGTCTTGCGTGGAACCGGTTGGCTTCCAGCGTGAAAAAGCCCACCACCAGTTTGCCTATGCCGGTGACGTAGCTTTGTGCGGGCCGTTCGCGGCTGTTTTCTTCGCGCATCGCGGCCACTTTGGCAAAGTCATGACCGAACCGGGTTGCCCAGGGCAGCAGGTGATCGGCCAGAAAGCGGTCATGGTGGCCCATGGCCTGATCTGCCGCTTGCGTGTCTTGGGCCTCGTCGGCACACAGCTTGCGGCCCAGCAGCTCTGCAACGAAGGCGCATTCGTGCATGATATGGTCGGCAAACTCGCCCGATGCCTTCAGACCGGCGGCGTTGTAGGCGCTGTAGACCTGGCCGGTGCGATCGCCCTGCACCTGCCGGTCGCCAAGATAGATGGATTCGTATGGCGAGACGTAGGGAAAGAAGCTGTCATAGATGATCCGCGCGTATTCCATGCGGATCTCGTTGAGCAGTTCCTCGACGTCCTGCCCTTTCAGCGCGGCCAGGTCGGCCGTTCCCTGAGCAACGGAACCATGCCCGCCAAGCGCCAGCGGCACGGCGGCCAGGCTCTCCAGCAGCGCGCCGCTGCTCAGGCGCTCGGCCAGATCCCGGGTGGGGTTCTCCAGCAACTCGGCCAGCAACGAATAGACGTTTTGCCTTTGCTGGTCGACAAGGGTCTGGTCATCGGTGGAGGGCGGCTGGCATGGGGCGATCCGGGCCGGCTCTACATTGCGGTGGACCATCGCTCGAACCCAGTAGAGATAGCTGTAACGCTGCCCCTCGCTTTTCCAAAAGTCGATCACCTGCGGGTCGGAATACAGCAGGTCGATCTCGGTTTGCTCGCGCAGTTCCTTGCGGTTCTTGCCGCCGGGGGTTTCGCGGTCGCCGACCCGGTCGCTGACGCGGGTGCTCTCTGCGTCGAGGCGATCGAACTCGTCCAACAAATCGTTGAGCGTCTGGCTGAGATCGTTTTCTTTCATGGGGTTTCCCAAGCATGTAACAACCCGGCTTTTTTGCCGCAGAGCAAAGCAAGAGGCCGGTTCATTCTGATCTGGTCTTCATGATGTCCGGGGTCGTTGCCGATCCCGGACATGGGTTTGCTTGCCGGGTCTCTGGAGCCCGAAAACCAAAGACAGAAGGCGCCGGACCTAGTAGAAGGCCTTGACTTCATGCACCGTGACACCGGCGTCGGTGACGGCCTTGATCGCCTTTTCGCCATCCTCTTCGGTGACCCAGATCGTGGCGTGGTATGGCTCTACCGAGGCAACCGCCTTGTAGATTATCTTGCTGCCGGACGCCGCGACGGCCTTGTCGGCCTTCTCGAAATCGCCATTCTGAAAATCCACCCGGATCGGCGTTCCCCAGATGGTTCCAGCATAGCCCGCGTCGAGCAGCTTTTGCGGATCGGGAATGTACTGATCGCCATGCGCCGCGACCCGCTCGGTCGAGGTCTTGCTCTCGTCGTAGTAGACATTTGCTTTGTTGGTCATGTTCACCCCCCTAGCGAGTTACTTCGGTGCCGGTTGGCAAATGCGCGATACCAGCGTTGCGCTGCCTGGAATAGCGCTCTCGAATGATCGTGGAGATCTCGTTGATATTGCCGAAGTACAGGCAATGCGTGGTGCACTTGGTAGCGCAGGCCGGCCACAGGCCGCGATCCACGCGATGCACGCAATAGGAACACTTGATCACGGTCTTGGACTGCGGATTGTATTGCGGCGCGCCGAACGGGCAGCCGCCAATGCAGGCCTTGCAGCCGATGCAGATGTCCTGATTGACGTCGACCAGACCATCGGCGCGCTGGTGCATCGCCCCGGTGGGACATACCGCGACACAGCCCGGATCCTGACAATGAAAACACGACATCGCCACATAGGCCGTTTTCAGCTTGCCGGCGCTGACCTTGGGCCCAATTTGCACGATCCGCATCAGACGAGGCCCCACGGGGACCTCGTTTTCCAGTTTGCAGTGCACTTCGCACGAGTAGCAGCCGATGCACCGGTCCGCGTCATGAAACAGCGTGTAGTGCGCGCTGGGGTTCGGACCCGGACCCGGCAGGGTCCTGGCCGCGTCGTGCCCGGCAACCTTGCTGTACTCGTTCTTGTGCCCGATGGTTTCGGTCATGAAGTCCTTGGATTGCTCTGTCATGAAACCAGACCTCCTATTCAGCCGCGAGGCGCTTAGCCAACACTTTTTCGATCAGATTGCCTGTCTCATAAGACTGGCCCTCATATTGAACGGTGCCGCTTTGCTTGTCCCAGGTCGGCGCACCGCCCTGGGCAACGCCATCCTGATACTGACCGAATTCATAATCCTTGACCGGATAGTCGGACATCGGGTCAACGATAGAGTGGGTCAGCGTGATCGCCTTGTCGCGGTCATCGCCCTTCTTGCGGATGTTGATCAGCTGTGCCTTGAATTCCGGCTGGTTATAGACCGGATCCTTGACGATATCGTCGATCAGATAGCTGACATTGCGGTTGGTGACACCCGGCACGAACGGCTGATACTCATCCGTCGAGGCCGGCACCCAGATCTCGCGCGGGTCAGTCTCTTCGGTGACCCAGGCGAAGCTTTCGATCTCTGCGCGCTTGGATTCCAGCACAACCACGTCGCCGTCCCGGATACCCAAGGCACTCGCCAGCCCCGGGTGGATCTGGGCAAACTTCTCCGGCTCAAGCTCATCGGTCCACGGCCACCAGTGACCCATTTCGTGAAACGATGAGACCAGACGTCCGGTACACAGCACCAGCGGATAGTCCTTGAACTCTTCTGGCGCGGAAACGGCGGTATGTGCCCCTTCGCGGTGTTGCGGCAGGCTGTCCCAGCCCAGCACGTCCAGCGGGCGTGAAGCGCACTCGATCTTGCCGCTCTCGGTCGGGAACCGCTTGTCGGAACCGGGATAGTTTTCACCTTTCTTGTACATGATCCACTTGCCGCGGATCCTGGCCTCGGGCGTTTCGAAGGTCATCGCCTCTTTTTCCGTCATCGCAGGCCACATCACCCCGCCCGGAGGCGTTGTTTCGGGATCCATGGTTTCCTTGACGATGCCGGCGGTCAGGGGTTCTTGCTTGTTGAAGAAGGTCACCCAGGCCGGCAGATCGGCGCGGTTGCGGCTGTCGCGGAACGGGAAATAGTCGCCCAAGCCGACCCGGTCGGCAATGCCGCAGACCACGTCGATATCGTTGCGGCACTCCCAGTTCTCGTCGATGGCCTTGTTGTACCACTGGTTCAGGCGGTTGTTGCCGTGGTGTACCTGGCCCTCACGCTCGACCCATGAGGTGATCGGAAATGCCACATGGGCGTGGTGATAGGTAAAGTTCGGGTGCCAGGACATGTGGATCGCAATGTCCACATTGGCCTTCATCGCTGCCGAATACTTGTTGGTATTGGGCATCTGCGCCAGCATGTTGCCGTTCCACCAGACCGCGCGGATCGGGTACGGCTTCTGGGTCAGGATGGCGTTGGGGAAGGCGGCGGCCGAGATATCCAGCCACGGCACCAGCTTGTCGGTGATCGGCGGACGCGGGCCACCACGGTTGGGCAGGTCAAGCGCCTCTCCTTCAACACCGTAGCCGGCGGCTGCAGCATCTATCTGAGCGTCCAGATCGCCGCGCGCATAGCCGGCAAGGTCGTGACCGGGATTATCGGGCGGCCGGCAGTTATGCAGCCAGTTGACGCCGCCGCCCTCGATGCCGACGTTGCCGGTGATCGCAGCCAGCAGTTGATAGGTGCGGTTGATGTTGTTGGAATTGTAGGTCTGGGCGGTCCCCAGGCAGCCGGTCATCGAGGCGGGCTTGGCCATGCCAAAGGCACGCGCGGCCTCGATGATGGTATCCTTGGGAACCCAGGTGATACGCTCGGCGCGCTCTGGCGGCATGTCCTCGATGATGGGCATCCACTCGGCAAGGCCCGCCACGTTTTCCTTGATGAACGCGTCGTCTTGCAGATTTTCCTTGAGGATCACGTTGATCATGGCCAGTGCCAGGGCCGCGTCGGTGTTGGGGCGCAGCCGCATCGCGATGTCGGCCTTGGCCATGGTGGCGTTGAAGCGCGGATCGATGACGATGATGGTGGCGCCGTTTTCCTTGGCATTCAGCAGCCAGTTGGCGGTGGTGACCTCGGAGGCGGCCATGTTGGACCCTGCCACCAGAATGCACTTGGAATTGACCCAGTCCATGGTCGGATTGGTCAGGCGGAACAGCTCTTTGGCGCCGAAAGTGTAGTTGCCGGCAATGCCCGGGCTTTCACAGCAGATCGGACCCTGGCCCACGATGTTGGGCGTGCCCCACAGCTTGGAGAACCGCTTGGCGCCCATCTTCCAGTTATAGTCCGACCGACCGGTGCGGTGGATCATCAGCGCTTCGGGGCCGTATTTCTGACGCACCTTCAGCAGGCGCTCGGCGGTGAAATCGAGCGCATCGTCCCACGAGACCCGCTGAAAATCGTCATCCAGGGTCTTGCGGATCATCGGGTACTTGACGCGCAGGGGATTATAGATGTGTTGGTATGACCCGGAGCCCTTGCAGCACAGCGCCCCATAGGCGTTGGGGTTGCGGGTGTCGCCCATGATATCGACAACCCGCCCGTCCTTGACATAGACCAGCATGCCGCAAGACGATTCACACTGATTGTTGCAGTTTGTGGCAATCACCTGATCGTAGTCGCGCGTCGACTCGTCTAGGGGTTTCAGCGACATCTTTGCTCTCCTGTATTCGTATCTTGGAATATGTCTATCCGGTGTTTGTGTACATTGATAGCGTCAGTTTGCCGCCTCAAGTCCTTTTCTCCGCCGCCATCATTGGCGGGTTTCCCATACACACCAGAAAACTCTCGCATCTTTTCATCCACTCATCGCGATCCGGCACATAGCCGTCATTTCCCGACAAACGGATACTGTCGCGGTTCCTGTTGACCCAACTCGCCCATTGCGCATCCGGAATGCCACGCGCCTCTTGTTGCAGGCGGCGGATCATTTCGACCTCTTCGTTCATGTTTTCCCTGGAAAAAGTCAGCATGGTCATCCGTCAGTATTTTGGGGTCATGATCATCAGGGTGGTGTCTTCAGGCAAGGTTTCGGCGGCAAGCTCCAATGAGCCGTCAACCCTCTCCACCTTCGAAAAAAGCCTGGCGAAAGCATCCACCTCCTCCAAAACGGCATCAAGCTTGTCGGTCTTGTAGTGCATGGGCAGCACGATACCCGGCTGCAACTGCTGCACAATACCAAAGGCGCCCTCGGCGTCCACGGTAGAATGGCCGCCGCAGGGAATCATCAACACGTCCACATCACCCAGTTCTTCCAGTTGCCGGTCGTCCAGCTTGTGCCCGATATCGCCCATATGCGCGATATTGATGCCATCCAGCCTGAAAGCAAAGGCGGTGTTGTCGCCGCGCTCCTGGCCCTTGCAGTCATCATGCCAGGTTTGCACTCCGTTGACATGCACGTTCTGAACCCAGAACTTGCCATGCCCGCGGATCAGCGCCCGGTTGCCGTTGATGGTGTTAAAGCCAAAATGGCCATCGTGCTTGTGAGACACAAAGACAGCGTCACAGGTCTCGCGTATGGGGGCGTATTTCAGCGCCCCGTTCCAGGAGCCGGGTATATAGGGGTCGAAAAGCAGCCGGACCAGACCGTTTTCAGAGGCAACCAGGAACGCCGAATGACCGCACCAGTTGATTTTCATTTTGCAGCTCCGATCGCAACGGTCACGGGGGCCAGCCAATTGGTTCTCAGGGTTTGCCAAATGCAAGGAGCCGGAATTCGCAATCGCTTGTCCCTCTCCCCAAAACTGGCGCCGAACCAATTGCGCAGACTACTTTTTTGATACATCGAAATATTTGAATGTTCAATCGGCATTTTCAATGATCCAGGCGGGCCTGACCGACCGCTTTTCGACAGCCCGAACTTGTCAGATCCCACCAACCGAAGACAGGCAGGGTGGTTTCAGACCCCCGCCGACTTCACAAGACGCAACCTGCGCCCAACCCGGCCCGAAGGCCGCACCCCCCAGCCCCGGCCACTCTGCCGACAACCGCACCCATTCCGCCATGCGCCACGTCGCGTGCCAGCCGCACCAGCCCATTAACACAAGTTTCAGCGTTCAGGCATATTTTCCCGCAATCGGGCATCGGCAATCGAGAGCGATCCATGAAACTAGCCCGGATTATTCACCGGAAAATGCAAAACGGCTCTCCGAGTGGCGTTAAGTTGATGTTATCATGGCGATATTAGGTTTGGTCGCGCGTTTCAGCGCCGGACAAAAAATGTCCGGGCGAAAACTGGGTTTCCTCAATGAAAACAGGGCGCATTGGGAGTTCCCCGGCGCTGATGAATAATCCGGGCTAGTGCATAAAAAAACTCTGCTGATCGGCGGCCTGGTTCTGGTGTCGCTGCTGGTACTGTCGACCATTGTATTCCTGGTCCAGAAGGCCTCAACCGAAAACATGATCGTGGCAGACCTGGCAGAGAGACGGGACGCGGCCCGGACGGGTTTCGCCAGCTACCTGGAATCGATTAATCAGGATCTGAACCTTTGGGCATCCCTGCCGTTGACCCAAGACGCTCTTGACAAGTTCTCCAAAGCCTGGACCTCACTTGGAGAGGATCGGGCGTCTACATTGCAGCGCCACTACATAACCGAAAACCCAAACCCCACAGGCGAAAAGGACAAACTGGTATACGTCCGGGATGGTGCTGGCTATTCCTTCTTTCACCGCCAGTTTCACCCAAGCTTCAACTCCCTCAAGGATGAGCGTGGGTACTACGATGTGTTCCTGATCGATCCTGACGGAAACATCATCTACACGGTATGCAAAGAACTCGACTACGCCACCAACATCATGACCGGCGAATTCGCCGACTCGGGCCTGGGCGAGACATTTCGTGCCGCCACGAACGCTGCCGGCAACAACCTGGCATTCGTGGATTTCGCGCCCTACGAACCGAGTTTGGGGGCTCCGGCCAGCTTTATTGCCAAAAAGGTCGTGGCAAACGACGGCACCTTGCTGGGGGTCATCGCCTTCCAAATGCCGATCGACCGGCTTGCGGCGCTTGTTGGCGACCTTGGGCATGGAACCCATGCATGGTTGTCGGCGATGACCGGTTGCTGCGCAACGAAGACCCCCGATTTGGCGAAGCCTCGGTCCTGACCCGGGAAATCTCCGGACCAGCGGTCGCCGAAGCAATTGCCGGGGTGACCGGCGAATTCTCGGATAGCCGCGACGGAACGCGCTATCTGCAGGCCGCGGCTCCGCTGAATTTCCACGGGACGACCTGGGCATTTGTCGCCGAGATTCCAGCGCAACTGGCCTACGCACCGCTAAGGCAGATACGCAATACAATGATATATCTGGCCTTGGGCTGTCTTGCTGTGTCAATCGCCGCGGCATTGTGGCTGGCGCAGTCGATTTCCCGGCCCATTGCCCGCCTCTCGACCGTTCTGCGAACCGTGACCGATGGCGACCTTGAGGTTCTGGTGCCCTATTCGGACCGGCGCGACGAGATCGGTGGGATTGCAACCAGCATCGGCCATTTCAAAGAGCAGAACGCCAAGATGGAGGCCCTGAAAAAACAGGGCGAGGAAACCGAAGCGCGGGAAAAGGCAGCACTTGCCGAAAGACAAAAAGCTGAGGCGCAAGCCCGGCGTCGCGAACTCGAACTCTAACTCGAGACGGCCAATCGCCGCAAGGAAGAGGAGCAACGCCAAAGGGAAGTCGCCGTTGCCCAGGAGATCGCGGAGGTGGTCGACGCCTGTGCGATGGGCGATTTCACAAAACGGTTGGGTATCGACGGCAAGGAGGGTGTGTTTCTCGAGTTGAGCCGTGGCATCAATCGCATTGGCGAGATCACCAATGATGGCCTGAGGGATATCTCGGCGGCAATGGCGGCGTTGACCAGCGGCGACCTAACGTTCCGGATCAATGGTGCCAATGTCGGGATCTTCGCAAAGATAGCCGATGACGTCAACGAGTCCATGGAAGGCCTGATCCGGATCGTCAACGGCATCCGCGACAGCGGTCTGACCGCAAACCTGTCGGTTGACGAGATCTCTGTCGCCGCGGATACCCTGGCCGGACGCACTGAAACCAATGCGGCCACGCTGCGGGAAACCCATGCAGCCCTGGTGAGCATGGCGGACGCGGTAGAACAATCCGCGACATCGACCGTCTCCGCCAGCGAGAGGTCGTCACAGGTCGTACAGGAAACGGAAAACGGAATTCGGATCGTGGAAGATGCGGTTACCGCGATCCGGCAGATCAAGGAAAGCTCTGGCGCCATCGCCAAGATCGTCGATCTGATTGACGAAATAGCGTTTCAAACGAGTCTTCTGGCGCTGAATGCCGGCGTGGAATCCGCCCGTGCCGGTGAGACCGGACGTGGATTCTCTGTCGTTGCCACAGAGGTCCGCGCTCTGGCGGCTCGGTCGGCACAAGCCGCCAAAGATATCTCCGGGATCATCTCCGACAGCGAGGCAAGAGTGGAGAATGGCGTCCAACTGACCGAAAAAAGCGCTCATGTCCTGGAGGGCATAGCCGTATCGGTCAAAGAGGTGACAGTGCAGATTGATGCGGTAGAGAAACTGAGCAAAGACCAGAGCTGCAGAATTGAAGAGATCAAGGTTGCATCCAATCAACTCGAAAGCTCGACACAAGAGAACGCCGCCATGTTCGAGGAGACCAATGCCTCGATCCAGACGATGAAGACAGAGTTTACTTCCCTGCCAGAGCTTGTTGACACGTTTCGGTTGAGCGATGGGGCAGTAACCGAAGACTGGCGGGCGGCGTCCTGAAGTTGACCAGCAATACCGACCCGCCCGGATATCTGACCGGGTCGCCATCGTCGATGCCGAAACCCGCGCCGCCAGATCAGGCCGCTTCACCCGGTTTCAAGTATGGCTTTGCTGGGTTCCGGTCCGGCCGCTGGTCCTATGCGGTCGCCTCGCCCCGGCTCTTGCCGCTTACATCCAGCGCCAGCGTCGCGGCCATGAACCCGTCCAGATCGCCGTCCAGAACGCCCTGGGTGTCGGAGGTCTCATAGGATGTGCGCAGGTCCTTCACCATCTGGTAGGGCTGCAGCACGTATGACCGTATCTGGTTGCCCCAGCCGGCATCACCCTTGTTTTCATGCGCCTCGGTGATCGCGGCGTTGCGGCGGTCAAGCTCCATCTGATACAGCCGCGATTTCAGCGCCTTCATGGCGATGTCGCGGTTCTGGTGCTGCGATTTCTCGGAAGAGGTCACCACGATGCCGGTCGGGATATGGGTCATCCGCACCGCCGAGTCGGTGGTGTTCACGTGCTGGCCGCCGGCACCGGACGAACGATAGGTATCGACCCTGATATCGGCCGGGTTCACATCGATCTCGATATTGTCGTCAACCACCGGATAGACCCAGACCGATGAAAACGAGGTATGGCGGCGCGCGGCACTGTCATAGGGCGAGATGCGCACCAGCCGGTGAACGCCGCTTTCCGTTTTCAGCCAGCCATAGGCGTTGGGGCCGCTGATCTTGTAGGCGGCCGACTTGATGCCGGCCTCTTCACCCGCGCTTTCGGACTGCAGTTCGACCTTGTAGCCCTTCTTTTCCGCCCAGCGCACATACATGCGCGCCAGCATCGCCGCCCAGTCGCAGCTTTCGGTGCCGCCAGCACCCGAATTGATCTCCAAAAACGTGTCATTGCCGTCCGCCTCGCCGTTCAGCAGCGCCTCGATTTCCTTTTTGGCGGCCCGCGCCGCCACCCGCTTCAGCACCGCCTCGGCCTCGGCCACGACCTCTTCGTCGTCTTCCATCTCGCCCAGTTCGATCAACTCGACATTGTCATTCAGATCGCGCTCTATGGCCTGAAAAGTCTCCATCGCGTCGATCAGCGCCTGCCGGTCACGCATCAGCTTTTGCGCCTTGTCGGGGTCATCCCACAGCGTCGGATCCTCGACGCGGGCGTTGAATTCCTCCAGCCGGTGCGGCGCGGTCTCTTTGTCCATCCGCTGGCCCAGCAGGACCAGCGAGTTCTTGATGGCATCAACGGTGTTTTGCGTCTCGGCGCGCATGGGGCAGACCTTTGGTGGGGCAAGTCAGGCGACGGTGATAGCAACGCCGCGACCGCGCGGCAAGGACGCGGGCGGGGTGCGGGGGGCTGATCTTCCATGAACCCGGCACACCGCAGTCATTCACCAACGATACCGCCGTTTCGGACATGACAGGGATCAAATCGGCCAACGCGGATTTCGGGGCCGCAGAGCTTCTTCAGCCAGCCTCTCTCGCCTGGCTGCTAGTACAGCCCACCCGAACTGATGCTCCCGAAATCCGCCTTTTTCGGAATGACCACCACGTTGCCCTCAGACGTGGTTACTTGATGCGCGCCGCCGGCCGCTTCAGGCGCAAAGAGCGGCAGGTTCGACCCCATGGCCCAGCCGCCGTCGAACATGATGCCGAATAGCGGCTCTTCACCGTCGCGGAAATACTCTGCCACCACGCTCGCGCCGCTGGCGCCGTTCGGCAGCCGGGCGCCGGAATAGCGGTCGATCTTGATGAAATGCCCGCCCGGCGGCACCGCGAACTTGCCGCCGCCGTATTTCTCGGTCGCCACCTGCATGAACCGGGTGAAGACCGGCCCGCACATGCCGCCGCCACTGGCCCCCCGGCCCAGCGATTTCGGCCGGTCGAAACCGATATAACAACCCGCCACGATATTGCTGGTGAAACCCAGGAACCACACGTCCTTGGCGTCGTTCGTGGTGCCCGTCTTGCCCGCCACCGGCACGCCCAGCCGCACCTTGCCAGCGGCGGTGCCGCGCTGCACCACGCCCTGCATCATCGAGGTCAGCTGGTAGGCGGTGATCGCATCCATCACCCGCTCACGGTTCGACAGAATGCGTGGCGCCCGACCCGGCTCCAACGAGGCGTACCGGCAATCGGAACAGTCGCGCTGGTCATGGCGATAGACGGTCTCGCCCCAGCGGTTCTGCACCCGGTCAACCAGCGTCGGCTCGACCCGCTCTCCGCCATTGGCGAACATCGCATAGGCCGAGATCATCTTGAACAGCGTCGTCTCCTGCGAGCCCAGCGCGTTGGCCAGAAACGGCTGCAGCTTCTCGTAGACGCCAAAGCGCTCGGCATAACCCGCGACCGTCTCCATGCCGATCTCTTGCGCCAGCCGCACCGTCATCAGGTTGCGCGACCGCTCGATGCCGGTGCGCAGGGGCGTGGGCCCATAGAACTGGTGGCTGGCATTGGTCGGCCGCCAGATGCCGGCGCCGGTGTCGATCTGGATCGGCGCGTCGATCACGATGGTCGCCGGGCTGAAGCCGCTGTCCAGTGCCGCCGCATAGACGAAGGGCTTGAACGAAGAGCCCGGCTGCCGCGTCGCCTGCGTCGCCCGGTTGAACACCGAATGCTGATAGCTGAACCCGCCCTGCATCGCCAGCACCCGGCCCGTATGCACATCCATCGCCATGAACCCGCCCTGCACTTCGGGGATCTGCCGCAGAGTCCAGCGGATGAAAGAGCCGTCGGCGTCCTTGGTCATGCGCCGCACATGCACCACGTCGCCCAGTTCCAGCAGGTCGCCCGCCACCCGCGCCTTGCGCGCCAGCGTGTCGTCCTCCAGCAGCTTGCGCGCCCAGGTCACGTCCTTGGCAGGGATCCAGTGACCGTCCTCGTCCTCTTCGACCCCCTCGATACCGATCCGCGCATCGTTATTGCCGACCTGCAGCACCACCGCCGGGTACCAGCCCTCGATATCGCGGCTGATCTCGACTGCGGCCAGCGCCGCGCGCCAGCTTTCCTCATCTTCCAGCAGCTCTGGCTCCAGCGTCTCGCCGGTGCCGCGCCAGACGCCCAGGTTTCGGTCGAATTTCTCCAGCCCCGCGCGCAGCGCCCTGGCCGCCTCGGCCTGAAGCTCGGGGTCCATCGTGGCCCGGATCGACAGCCCGCCGTTAAAGAACTCCTCCTCGCCGAATTCGTCGCGCCGGCTCAGTTGCCGGCGGATCTCGTCGGTGAAGTAATCGCGCGGCGGCAGGCTGGCCCTGAAGCTTTCATAGTCGCCGTTCTGCACCGACAGCAGCGGCGCGTCGCGCGCCGTCTCGTATTGCGCCACCGAGAGGTAACCGTTCTCATGCATCTCGCGCAGCACGAAGTTGCGCCGCTGCACCGCCTCGTCGTGGTTCTTGACCGGGTGATAGCTGTAGGGCGCCTTGGGATGGATAGCCAGAAACGCCGCCTCTTCGGGGCGCAGCTCTGCCAGGGTCTTGTTGAAATAGCTCTGCGCCGCCGCCGCCACTCCAAAGCTGCGCGCGCCCAGGTCGATCTGGTTGAGATACAGCGCCAGAATCGCGTCCTTGTCCAACGCCTCTTCCACCCGCGCGGCAAGGATGATCTCTTTGATCTTGCGTTCAGCAGTCCGGTCGGACGACAAAAGAAAGTTCTTCATCACCTGCTGGGTGATGGTCGACGCACCGCGCAGCCGCCCGCCCCGCGCCGCCTGCAATGCCGCGGCCACCATGCCCCGCGGGTCATAGCCCTTGTGGGAATAGAAATTCTTGTCCTCGGCACTGATGAAGGCCTGTTTTACCAGGTCCGGTATCTCTTCGGGGGGCGCGAACAGCCGCCGCTCGCGGGCGAACTCGTCCATCATCCGCCCCTCACCGGAATAGATCCGGCTGATCGTCGGTGGCGCATAACGGGCCAACTGCTGGGTATTGGGCAGATCGCGCCCGTACATCCAGAACACCGCCCCGATCACGAAAGCGGCCATGATGGCGCCATTCGTGAGATAGCTGAAGATGCCGCCTAGAAACGACAGGACGAAACGAAACATGGGCTGCCCTTTGCTTGTGCTTCGTTATAGGCGCCCGCGCGGCGAGGGTCAAAACCTCTCGCCCCCCCGCATCGGCGTTTTTCAGCCATGCTCCGGATTTCGAACAGGTGAGGCTTGAGCCCGCCCCCGTCTGCCGCCTAACACAGATGCCATGACCCCCGAAAACATCCTGCCCACCTACGAACGCGTCGCCGAAGGTTTCGCCCGCCGCCGCGACAAGACCCTGTTCGAGCGCAAATGGCTCGACCGGATGCTGCACCACACGCCGCCGCCGCGCCGGGTGCTGGATCTGGGTTGCGGCACCGGCAACCCGATCGCCCGCTATCTGGTGGACCGGCGCGCGCGGGTCACCGGGGTCGACGGCGCCGCCGCCATGCTGGCGCTTTTTCGCCAGAACATCCCGCACGCCGAGGCGGTGCATGCCGATATGCGCGGGCTCGACCTGGGCCGGCAGTTCGACGCGATCCTCGCCTGGAACAGTTTTTTCCATCTCAGTCCCGCCGACCAGCACGCCATGTTCGCGGTCTTCGCCGCCCATGCCGCCCCCGGTGCGGCGCTGATGTTCACCGCCGGCCCCGCCGCGGGCGAACCCATTGGCGAGGTCGAGGGCGAAAAGGTCTATCACGCCAGCCTCGATCCCGCCGACTACCGCGCATTGCTTGGCGCCGCCGGGTTCAGGCTGATCGATTTCGTGGTCGAAGACCCCGATTGCTGTCGCCATACCATCTGGCTGGCCCGTCAATCGGCACGCCCGTCCTGATCTGCCCTGATCTTCCGGACCTTGGGCGATTCCGTCGCCAGGCTGTTAGCGCTATCTATAATGTTGTCAAAACATTAGTCGTATGTCCCCATGGGGACACTGTTGCCTATTGCCGCAGCAACACCGCCTCTGCGGCGTCCTCGGCGGCCCAGACCAGCAGCGCTTCGCGGATCCCCGCCGCCGCCCGCGCCCGCCATTCCGGGCTCTTGAGGTTGGCCAGATCCCGCGCCGATGACATGAACCCCAGCTCGATCAGCACCGCCGGAATATCCGCCGCTTTCAGCACCGAGAACGACGCCTCCAGCCGCGGCCTTTTGTGCAGGTTTCCGATATGCTCGCCCAGTCCCGCCACCAGCGCATCCGCCAACCGGTCGCTGCGCGGCGCCGTCTCGGCTCGGGCCAGCTGCATCAGCACCGCGGCCACCTCATCGTCGTGGTGAGTCAGGTCGACCCCGGCCAGCAGATCGGCCCGGTCATGCCGCTCGGCCAGCATTTCCGAGGCGATATCCGAGGCCTCCTCGCTCAGCGTATAGATCGTGGCACCACTGGCACGCCCCTGCGCCAGCGCGTCGGCATGCAGGCTCAGAAACACATCCGCCCCCATGGCCCGGGCCAGCGACTGGCGCATCTCCAGCGGCACGAAAATGTCGTCGTCGCGGGTCAGCATCACCTCGAACCCGGCGCGCAGCAGCCCCTCGCGCAGTTCGCGGGCGAAGATCAGCATCAGTTCGGCCTCGACCCCGCCCTCGCGTTCCGCCCCCGGATCCAGCCCGCCATGGCCCGGATCCAACACCACCATCACCGGCCGGTCGCCGGCCTGCCTGGGTCGCGGGGCCACCAGCGGCACCGGCTCTGGCAGCGCAAACGCCGTGCCCTCCGGCGCACCCGCCCGGGCGGCGAAATCCTCTGGCGAGACCGGCTCAAGCGTCACCACCAGCCGCGCCGCGCCGCCGGTCCGCATCTCTGCCGCGGCCACCGCCAACGGCGCCTCCAGTTGCAGCACCATACGCGACCAGCCGGGCCGGTACCCCCCCATCGCCACGCCCGCCACGCGGTCCGAACGGTCGAACGCCGCCCCGTCCAGCCCGGTCCAGTCAACTTCCGAGAAATCCAGCACCAGCCGGTAGGGTTCCGCCAGCGTGAACACCCGAAACGGCACCGGCTGGCTCAGCCCCAGCTCCAGCCGCGCCCCGCGTCCGGCATCCACCACCTGCGAGCCGCCCGCGTCGACCCGCGCCAGCGCCGTCAGCCCCTGCGCCGCCACCTGCCCCGCGAACATCAGCGCCGCCAGCGACCATATCAAACGAAACCGGCCCATCGTGCCCCTTTTCTCTTGTCTCACAATCTCACTATACCGCCCAATCCCGCCCCCGGGAATCCCCCAAAAGCTTCGCCATGGTGAACCGGACCCCTGCCCGCTTTCACCGGGCCCCACGCCGGAAAGACACGTCGCCTGGCAACCTGCTGAACCAAGAGCGCGCGGTAGCGCACATTTTGATCAGCGCCGCCCCATGAAATCCTTCAGCCGCGTCAGCCCCTCGCGAATATCCCCGGTGGATCGCGCATACGAGAACCGCAATGTACCAGCGCCCCGCGCCTCGTCGAAATCCAGCCCCGGCGTCACCGCCACACCAGCGTGGCGCAGGATCTCGGCGGCGAAGGCGCGGCTGTCGTCCGTCAGATCGTGCACATCGGCATAGACATAGAATGCCCCGTCCGGCGGTGCGATGCTGCCGAAACCCGCCGTCGGCAGTCCCTCCAGCATCAGCCGGCGATTCTCGGCATAGACCGCCAGGTTCGCCTGCAACTCGCCGCCGCACTGCATCGCCGCCAGCGCCGCGATCTGGCCCACATGCGGGGCGCATATGAACATGTTCTGGGCCAGTCGCTCGACCACCCGCACATGCGCCTCCGGCACCACCATCCAGCCAACCCTCCAGCCGGTCATCGAGAAATACTTGGAGAACGAGTTGATCACATAGACGTCGTCGCTGATCTCCAGTGCCGACACCGCTTTACGGTGGTATTCGATACCATGATAGATCTCGTCCGAAATGAACGACACATCCCGGTCCGCCGCCGCCCCGATCAACGCAGACAGCGCGCCACGGTCCAGCATGGTGGCGGTCGGATTCGCCGGGCTCGCCACCATCAACCCGTCCAGCCCCTCGGGTAGATCATCCGGCACCGGTTGCAGGCGGTTTTCCGCTGCTGCATCGATGACCACCGGATCAAGCCCCAGCGCCTTCAGGATCTGCCGGTACGAAGGATAGCCCGGCGCGCCGATCCCCACCCTGTCGCCATTGTCGAAGAGCGCCGCGAAGGCCAGCAGAAACGCCCCCGACGAACCCGGGGTCACGATCACGCGGGCCGGATCCAGGTCGACATTGTACCAGTCTTTGTAAAGCCTTGCGATGCGGGCTCGCAGTTCGGGGATACCCAGCGCCACGGTATATCCCATCGGTTGCGCCGCCATCTCGCGCGTCACAGCCTCCAGCGCCCCGGCGGGGGCCGGCGTGCCCGGCTGGCCGACTTCCATGTGGATGATGTGCCGCCCCGCCGCCTCGGCAACCCGCGCCGCCTCCATCACATCCATCACAATAAAGGGATCGACAGCGCTGCGCCTTGAGTTCCGCATCGGCTCACTCCTATGCTCTGGTCTGGTGAACGGCACTTCAAGAGGCGGTCAGTCAATGGCAGGCACAGGGCAGGTTTGGATACGGGCATTTCTGGCCGCGGCATTGCTGGCGCTGGCGGTCGCGGCACCGGTGCGCGCCATCACCATCCTGCGCGACCCCGACATCGAGCACGCGCTGAGACAATTGGCTGCGCCGATGATCAACGCCGCCGGGTTGCCGCAAAACCAGATCAAGATCCTGGTGGTGCGCAACAGCAAGCTCAACGCCTTCGTGGTCGACACCAAACACATCCTGATCCATTCCGGGCTGATCATGAAGCTCAAAAGCGCCGAGGAATTGCAGGCGGTCATCGCCCATGAACTGGCCCATATCGCCAACGGCCATATCGCGCGGCGGATGGCCAACCAGCGCTCGGCCCGCGGCGTGGCGCGGTTCGGGCTGCTGATGGCGCTGGCGGTGGGTGCCTCGACCGGCGAGGCGTCGGCCGCGGCGGGCATCGCCATCGGCTCTGCCAGCAGCGCCAACCGGGTGTTTCTGGGTCATACCCGGGCCGAAGAGGCCTCTGCCGACCAGGCCGCGCTGCGCTACATGGCGGTCAAGGGCATCGACCCCCTGGCGATGTCCGGCGTGCTGGAGCTGTTTCGCGGCCAAGAGGCCCTGTCGGCGGCACGCCAGGATCCCTATGTACGCAGCCACCCGCTGTCGCGCGACCGGATCCGCGCCGTCAAGGGCTATGCCGCCGCCTACAAGGGTCGGGCCCGCGACAACCCCTCGGCCACGTATTGGTTCGCCCGCGCCAAGGGCAAGCTTGGCGCCTTCCTGCATGCCCCGGGCGTTACCCTGCGCCGGACCCCGAAGACCGGCGGCAGCGATATCGACGTGATGCGCCGCGCCATCGCCTGGCACCGCGCCCCGAAACATCAAAAGGCCCTGGCCGAGATCGACAAGCTGGTCCGCATGCGCCCGGGCGACCCGTTCGTGCACGAACTGAGGGGCCAGATCCTGCTGGAATCGCGCAACTACCAGGCGGCAGTGCAGGCCTATGGGCGCGCCGTCAACCTGGCTCCGAAGAATCCGCTGATCCTGGCCGGCTACGGCCGCGCGCTGCTGGCGCTCAAGACCCGCGATGCCTATGCCAAGGCGCTGAAGGCGCTGATCACGGCGCGCGCCCGCGATGCCCACGACCCGCGCATGATGCGCGATCTGGCCGTGGCCTATGCGCGCAACGGCCAGAACGCCATGGCCTCGGTGGTGACCGCAGAGCGTTATGCTCTGCAGGGTGACCTGAAAAACGCCAGTATCCACGCCCAGCGTGCCGTGGGCATGCTGCCGCAGGGTTCGGCGGGCTGGAACCGGGCGCAGGATGTGCTAAACGCGGCCAAAGCCGCAAGGTGAGACGGCCCAGGCCGCGAACAGGGAAGAACGGATTATGCTGAAGAAATTGACCACAGCCGCAGCGCTCACGGCGTTCATGGGTTCGCCACTGGCGGCGTTCGACATCGCGGTGATGACGCCCGATGAGCGCAGCGCGTTCCGCGCCGAGGTCCGTGCCTATCTGATGGAAGACCCCGAGGTTCTGCTAGAGGCGATCCAGGTGCTCGAGACCCGCCAGGCCGCCGAACAGGCCTCCGGCGATATCGACCTGATCCGGGTCAACGCCCAGGAGATCTTCGACGATCCCAATTCCTGGGTCGGCGGCAATCCCGACGGCGACATCACGGTGGTTGAATTCCTCGACTACCGCTGCGGCTACTGCAAGCGCGCCCATCCCGAGGTGAAGGAACTGATCGAGGGCGATGGCAATATCCGCATCGTCGTCAAGGAATTCCCGATCCTGGGCGACCAGTCCGAACTGGCCAGCCGCTTTGCCATCGCCGTCAGGCAGGTCGCCGGCGACGAGGCTTATGCCAAAACCAGCGACACACTGATGACCATGCGTGGCGAGATATCCGAGCAAAGCCTGTCGGACCTGTCGGAACATCTGGGCTATGACACACCGGCTATCTTTGCCGCGATGAACGGCGATCAAGTACGCGATACGATCGCCAATAACCGCGCCCTGGCCCAGCGGCTGCGGATCAACGGCACCCCGAGTTTCGTGTTCGAGACCCAGATGCTGCGCGGCTACCTTCCGCTGGAGGGGATGCAGAGCGTGATCACTGAATTGCGGTCGAACTGACCGCAACCCAGCGCCCCGCCGAACAGATTGCCGACCCCGGGCACGGGGTCGCAACGGGCGCGATGCCCGCCGACCCACGGGGGCCCGGCCATTCAGCTTGCGATGCAATTGCGCCGGATTTTGATGGTACCGCCTCCCTGGCTTGAACAGGGGACCTCTGGATCCACAATTCAATTTCTAGCCCTCTCACCTAAGAACATACCTGAATTATAATCATTTATTTCCAGTTGCTTATGCGATGCTGTTGACTCATACTGGCACATAGAACTCCGCCCCTACGCAGCGCATTTGCGAGACAAAAACGAGACAAAACCGTGAACCCGCTCACCGAACTGACAATACGGAGCCTCCCGAACCCGAGCACGGGCAGCGCTAAGCATTTCGATCCGGCACTCCCAGGGTTCGGTGTTCGATGTTCATCTCGTTCGAAATCGTTCTTTGTCCAATTCGGACCGCAACGACGCCTCAAGACCATTGGCAAATGGCCACATATGTCGCTCAAGAACGCCCGCCTAACTGCGAGGCAGTTGCTCGTGAGCCCGCCGCCAATCTCCAAGGTGGTATCCTTCGAAGACGCCAAGACCGCTTTCCTGGAAGACTGTGCGACCCGCCTACGGCCCTCTACGGTCGAACGATATCGATACTCGCTTAAACCAATCGCCGCGAACACGCTGAATAGCGTACCAAAGACCGCCACCGATCCGCACCAAATCGCAACGCTGAAGGTCTTCTTCAACTGGTGTATTGACCGAGACTTGACAGATCACAACCCATATGCGCGCCGTAAGGTCCTGATGCGCCAGCGCGACCGTGTGTTGACGGACGATGAAGTCGCCAAGCTCATGGCATACGACCACCCACCCTACTCCACGATCGTAAAGCTCCTCTGCCTGACCGGCCAACGTCGCGCCCAAATCGTGAACTTCAATATGGGTTGGATCGATGGCGACACGATCACCTTCCCTTCTTCAATTATGAAGAGTCGCCGCGCCCACACGATACCACTCTCCGGGTATAGCGCACTGTTGGGCGAGTTCAACTTCCAAGGCTGGAGCAAAGCCAAGAAACGGATCGAGAAGCATACCGGTGTCACAGACTGGGTTCTCCATGACCTCCGGCGTTACTTCAGTTCGACCATGGCGAGGCTCGGTGTCCCTCTGCACGTCACCGAACAAATACTGGACCACCGCTCCCAAATCTCAGGAGTCGCCGCGATCTATAACCGATACTCTTTCCTACCTGAGATGCGGGATGCCTTGGAGCAGTACGAAAAACACGTCGAAACGTTGTTGCGACCACACGTCTGCTTCTGATCAGGCCGATTGCTCTGAACAGGAAATACGCGCTCTTCGCGGGGCATGACGAGGGTGGCAAGGCCTGGGGGCGGATCGCGTCGCTGATCGAGACCGCCAAGATCAACGGCGTCGATCCGTTCACCTACCTAAAGGCCACCCTCAAAGCAAAATCGATGTCCTGCTGCCCTGGAACTTCGGCGAAAAGTCAACCGCTTAGGACCGTAGTGCGCAGACACCGCTTACGGAGATCCCCGCCCGTTGCGGGATTCAAATGTTTCGGTTGGTCCACTAGTTGTTTCAGGTCACTCATAGGGCCAACAACCATCCACTCCGTCAAAACGGCTAAGAGCGTCAAGCGTTCTTTGTGTGGGTTCTCGGGAGGGAAGGGATTTATCAGAAAACTTCCCAACATCAAGAAGCGCCTCACGGCTTTTTGGCCCCCATATTCCGTCTATAGGCCCGGGCTTGCAGTTCAATCTTGTAAGCTCCAGTTGGATCAGGCGCACGATGGATTTTTCGCGTTCCGAAAGGCGCTCCAAGCCTTCTTGTGCACCCCTGTTATCAGAATCGATTTCAAGAACGGCGGCATAGAGTAGTTCAGCATTGTTGAGCTTTTCTTGTTTTTCCAGGATGAGCCCCTTCAACAAGAGTGCGTTCAGGTTTTTTGAATCCAGCTCTAAAACCCGGCCAACAATTCGACTTGCTTTTGGCAAACGTCCGGACCTAATTCGTGCTTTACTTTCTGCAAGCAATAGTCGAATTTGGACGATTTTTAGCTGATGGAAGGCCAAGCATATCTCAGGCTCATTGCGCGTACGATCTAACGGCTGACCATACTCCCAACCATCCGAGTTACTGAGTCTGCAATTATACCTAGAACTTGAACTAATTATATCTCGCGCTTTCGAGTACGTTTGGTTCCATAAGGGGGAACCTGATTCAGGCGCAAAATAGCCTGTCTTTAGCTCATAGAGACGGACAAGCCTTACTATTCCTGCAACTTCGTTAGCATCCAGCCCCCTGACCAGCTGCACTTGATTATTACTTGGACCCGCCCCACCAGCTCTGTCCAATTCGATAATGCTAGACAGATCATTGAGCGCACTCTGGAAGAGACCTTTCCTCAATCTAGCCTCGATACGACCGAGCAATGTATTGAACACAAAAGCCACATCTCCCGCGCTACTGTCGTAATCAAGTGCTCTCGAATAACCGATGATTGCTGCGTTATGTTTTCCAGCGGCTAGTGACGCGTCAGCCCGAATTTTTAACACATCACGCACACGTTGTGTGTACTCTTGATTTGCTGGATCCAGCGTCAGGACCTCTTCTCGGTCAGCCACTGCACTATCAAAGTTCCTTACGGCAATGTAGGCATCGGAACGGCGACCGAGGGCAATCATCTTATGTTCATCCGGTAGTCCATCAATATTAATGACTTCCGAGCATCCTGAGATTATCAGTGCCGGGTCATTGCTATTGCAATCATCAGTCGCGTCACCCATGGCTTGTGATGACGTCACAATGGCAATCGCAAGAACAAGGCCACGAAAAAAACTAGCTCTCATTGTTTTCACCGTACTTTGCTGTTTGTTCAAAGCGGAAATCTGCGCCAGATACCGACTTAGTGGCGAGGGACCCGCGGCCAAATCGCACCTTCCGAAGTTTCGAGTGGTTCCGGGGCAAGCCAGCATCCAATCGTGGCCCACCAAAAGGGGCAGTCCTGATCTTCTTCAGCTCGGCGCGCTAGTTCTGCCATATACGCCTCCCAGCGCTTGCGGATGGCTTCCTCTTCAGCCCGGCGCGTTCGTTCAGTTTTGTACGCCTCCCATTCCTCGCGAATAAAGGAAGTTACTACGCCTTCCTCTTCAGCTAATGGGGCTTCTAAAGCTAAACGCGCCTCTTCAACTCGACGGTCAATCTCAGACCCGTATCCTACTGGAGCTTGGAGGATTGGCTCTGGCCGGAGTTCTGCTTCCAACTCACGTGCCCTCCTATCCCAATAATCCGGGCCAGCATAATACCCGCGTTCCTGCATATCCTGACGCTCTACTTCAAGCCGACGCGCCACCTCATCACCCCAATACGTTTCTTCAGCACTCAAAGCGCCGGACAAATTGGGATGACCACCGGCATCGCACTCTGGGCTGGGAACAGCCCCCCACATGCTACATGGATCGGCTCTTTGAACAACTGGATTGGGAGAGGTGTTTTCAATACCGAGTGCTTCGTAATGTCCGGAGCCAGGTATCGCACTGGGATCGTTGGGCTGTTCCAATGGCGGTGCTTGTGGCGGCACATATCGCGGCAGTGCTCTTTCTTCCCGGTTCTCGACAGCATCCAACGTGACTTCAAATGCTTGCTCTGTGGAAGACAACTCTAGAGAAGCACAGATATCGTCGTAGGGTCCATCTACACACTCTGATCCGGACTCGTTGATTAGGCGATCCATCTCGTCGGGATAGCCCGCGAGAACGACGACCAACCGATCGCGATCGTCTTCCATCCGCTTGAGCAGCGCTTGAACGGCTTCGCGACCGTACGGATCGTCTCCCGATTCCGCGACGAGACTGTACGCTTCGTCGACAAACAAGACTCCGTCGAGCGCTTCGTCGACCTTCTGATTTGTCTTCGGTCCGGTTTGGCCAGCGTACTCGG
>JAAELR010000168.1 GCA_024226455.1 Paracoccaceae bacterium | reverse complement strand
GCCGAACTGGCCCTTGCCGATCATGACACCACCGCCGACCCGGCGCCGCATCTGCGGGCGGCGCTTGGCCATGTGGAGGCGGCGCTGACCGTCTTTGACCCCGAACACATGCCCTACAACCACGACAAGGCCGCCACCCTGCGCGACCGTCTGCGCGACCGCCTGGCAGAGCCGGGCTGACCCCCCGCATGAAGCTGGCCACCCGTGCTGCCGTGCCCGCCGATGCCGGGCAGATGTGCGACCTGATCAACCGGCTGATCGGGCTGGGCGGCGGCACCGCGCATCGCCGGGCTTTCGATGCGCGGCGCATGCGGCGGCACTATCTGCGGCCCGATACGCTGATCTGTTGCACCATTGCCGACGAGGCCGGCGCGGTGCTGGGGTTTCAGGCTTTGGTCTGGCCCTCGGTCGGGCCGGGGTTCGATCTGTTCGATCCCGGCTGGGCCATCATCGCCAGCTTTACCCGCGCCGGGCATCAGGGGCGCGGCATCGGGCGGGCCATGTTCGCGGCCACCCTGAAACGCGCCCGCGCCGCCGGGGTGCGGACCATCGACGCCAGCATATCAGGGCGTAATACCGCCGGGCTGGCCTATTACCACGCCATGGGGTTCGTCGATTTCGCCACCCGCGACGGCAGCGACAGCATGGGCGAGCCGCTGCGCCAGATCCGCAAACGCTATGATCTGACCGGGGCCCATGCGGGCCTCGTCCTGCCGCGCCCAAGCCGCAAGCCCTTGTCGGATGACGGATTGCCGGTTGCTTTGGCCGCCCCGGTGTCTCAGGTCTTGAACAGACGGTAGATGGCCGGGATTACCAGCACGGTCAGTGCCGTCGACGATACCAGCCCGAAGAGCAGCGAGATTGCCAGCCCCTGAAAGATCGGATCGGTCAGTATCACCGCCGCGCCGATCATCGCCGCCAGTGCGGTCAGCAGGATCGGCTTGAACCGAGTAGCACCGGCCTCGATCAGGATGTCGACGGTCACCTTGCGGTCGGGATCGGCATTGCGGATGAAATCGACCAGCAGGATAGAGTTGCGCACGATGATGCCCGCCAATGCGATGAAGCCGATCATGGATGTGGCCGAGAACGGTGCCTCGAACAACCAGTGCCCGCCCATGATGCCGAGGAATGTCAGCGGCACCGGCGTCAGGATCACCAGTGGCAGGCGGAAAGAGCCGAATTGCGCCACCACCAGGATGTAGATGCCCAAAAGCGCCACGGCAAAGGCAGCACCCATGTCGCGGAAGGTGACATAAGTGACCTCCCACTCGCCATCCCACAGCAGAACCGGCCGGCTGGTATCGGCGGGCTGGCCGTGCAGGCTGATTTGCGGCTGCTCCAGCCCGTCCCATTGCATCGCGTCAAGTTCACGGGCCACGGCCAGCATGCCGTAGAGCGGCGCCTCGAAATCGCCCGCCAGTTCCCCGGTCACCATCACCGCGTCATAGCCGTTGTGGCGAAAGATCGGGAAAGAGGTCGGTTCTTCAGTGATGTTCACCACGTCGCCCAGTTCCACCACCCCGGTTCCGCCGGGCACCGCGTTCGCCGGTACCGGGGTCGACAGGGCGCGTTCGTCCATCACCCGGTCGGCGCGGGCCCGGCCAACAACGATGGGCACCGGACGCCGGCCGCCGCCACGATGCGAATAGCCGACGGTGGTGGAACTGTTCAGAAGGCGAAGAGTTTCCAGCGCGTCGCGTTCCTCGACGCGGAAGAAATCCATGTCGCTGGCAGAAAGCTCGGCCCGCAGACGCCGCGCCTTTTGGCCGAAACTGTCATCGACATCGACGACATAGGGCACCGCCTCGAAGGCTTCGCGGACCCTGGCGGCGACGGCGCGGCGGGTTTCGCCGTCGGGGCCGTAGATCTCTGCCAGAAGCGTCGAGATCACCGGCGGGCCCGGCGGCGGTTCGACGACCTTCAAAACCGCCCCGTCAGGCACGTCCAGTTCCGCCAGTCTCTGGCGTAGTTCCAATGCGATCTGGTGGCTGGAGCGTTCGCGGTGGTGCTTGGCTTCGAGGTTCAACTGCACCTCACCCATCTCGGGGTTCTGGCGCAGGAAGTAGTGCCGCACCAGGCCGTTGAAGTTGAACGCCGCCGCCGTGCCGGCATGGGTCTGCGCCGAATGCACCTCTGGCGTTTCCAGCGCCGCACGCGCCACCGCGTCGGCCACCGCGTCTGTGGCTTCGACCGACGCCCCCTCTGGCAGGTCGATCACCACCGCCAGCTCGGATTTGTTGTCGAAGGGCAGCAGCTTGACCGTCACGTCACTGGTGTAGAGAGCGCCGAGCGAACCAAAGCTCAGCACCACGACGACCAGCAGGAAAACCGCACTGCGCCATTTGCCGCCCCGCAACAAAGGCCGGGCAACAGCCGCATAGACCCGGCCCAGCCAGCCGCCGGCATGCGCGTCGTGATCGCCATGGCCCTTTGCGTAGGCGCGGCCCGCGATCTTCAGCATCAACCAGGGCGTGATCATCACCGCCACGAAAAAGGAAAAGATCATCGCCGCCGATGCGTTGGCCGGGATCGGGCTCATGTAGGGGCCCATCAGGCCCGACACGAAGAGCATGGGCAGCAGCGCCACAACGACGGTCAGCGTAGCCACGATCGTCGGGTTACCGACCTCTGCCACTGCAGCAACAGCCGCGCCCAGCGCGCTTTGGTTTTCGCGTTTCATGCCCCAGTGGCGGGCGATGTTCTCTATCACCACAATGGCGTCGTCAACCAGAATTCCAATGGAGAATATCAGCGCGAAAAGCGACACACGGTTCAAAGTGTAGCCCATGATGTAGGCGGCAAACAGGGTCAGCAGGATGGTGACCGGGATCACGACAGCAACCACCATCGCCTCGCGCCAGCCGATCGCCAGCAGCACCAGCGCGACGATGGAAACGGTCGCCAGCCCCAGATGGAACAGCAGCTCGTTGGCCTTCTCGTCCGCCGTCTCGCCATAGTCGCGGGTTATCTCTACATGCACGCTGTCGGGGATCAGCCCGTGTTGCATCGCCTCGACCCGGTGCAGGATCTGCTCGGCGACGGTCACCGCGTTGGCCCCGGCCCGCTTGGCCAGGGCCAGGGTTACCGCCGGGTTGCGGGTGACGCCGTGGTCGCCGGAGCGGTGGAAAGTGGCGACGTGCCGTTCGTCGAGATCCGAGACGAAGGCCACGTCAGCCACGTCGCGCACATAGACGGTGCGCCCGTCGCGGGCGGTCAGTTCCAGATTGCCGATCTCTTCGGGCGTCGACAAGGTCTTGCCGATCACCAGTCCTATCTGTTCGCCCCGATCGCGCATCTGCCCTGCCGGGGCCGCGTTGTTGGCCCCCTGAACCTTGGCCGCAAGCTGTTGCAGGGTAACGCCATAAAGCGCCAGCCGCTCGGGATCCGGCGCCACGCGCAGCGCCTCGTCGGTCTCGCCCACCAGATAAGTCAGCCCGACATCGTCGATCCTGGAAAGCTCTACCTGCACCTCGCGCGCGATACGGGTCAGATCGGCAGCGGTTATGGTTTCTTGGCCCTCTACAGGCGAAAGAGTCAGCGCAACGATGGCCACGTCGTTAATGCCCCGGCCCACGACCAGCGGTTGTGGAATGCCGACCGGGATGCGGTCGAGATTGGCCAGCAGTTTGTCGCGGACCCGCAAGATTGCGGTATCGGTGGAAATGCCAACCAGGAACCGTGCTGTGACCATCACATTGTCGTCACGGGTATCGGAATAGACGTGTTCGACCTCATCGATGGCCTTGACGATGGTCTCCAGCGGCTCGGTGATCAGTTTGACGGCATCGTCAGCCATCAACCCGTCGGCGCGGACGTGGATGTCGACCAATGGCACCGAGATTTGCGGCTCTTCCTCGCGCGGCAGGGAGATCAGGGCGATCATGCCGACGGCGAGCGATGCCAGCAGCAAAAGCGGCGTCAGCGGCGAAGCAATGAAGCCGCGCGTCAGCCGCCCGGCGATACCCAGCGCGCCGGTATCGGCGTCTTCATTCATGGGTCACAACCAGCGTTTCGCCGGCAGACAGACCGGTTAGGATCTCGCGCCAGGTTTCACCGTCGCGCTGCAAGCTGCCGCCCGGAACCACCACGCGGTGCATGGTTTCGCCCCCCGCCACCTCGACCGTGACAAAGTCGAGCCCGCCCTGCCGGCTGAGCGCCGATTGCGGCACCAGGATTGCCGTGCGTTCACCCACCGGCAGACGCACCGGAATGCGGCGGCCTATGAATCGGCTATCGAGCCCCTCGACCTCGACATCGGCCTGCACCCTGCCCGCCTCGATCTGCGGATAAAGCTTCACCAGCCTGCCGGTCTGGCGCAGTTCTGCGCCCACCGCGCCGGTGCCGATCTCGATCTCGTTGCCCTCTTCAAGGTTGCGGGTATGGCGCTCGGGCACGGCAAGGCGCAAGAACACGCCGCCGCCGCCGATCACCGCCACGGCCTCGCCCGGGGTCACCACCGATCCCAGCGATATGGGAACCGACAACACCACGCCCGCCTCGGGCGCCAGAACTTCGCCTTCGGCAACCTGTTGCTCGGTGACCAGCCTTTGCGACTGAAGGCTGCGGATCTCGCCGCCGATCACGTCCACATTCGTTTGAAGCATGTCAAAGCGCTGCCTGGTGATCACCCCGCGATCAAGCAAAGCCCGGCCACGCTCCAGTTCGGTGGTGGCCGTTTCCATCTGGGCCCCCAGCGCCTCCAGCCGCGCATCGACAGAGTCGAGCTGGAAGGCGAGCTTGTCATCTTCGACGACCGCGATGCTCTGCCCGGCTTCGACCCGGTCTCCCTCGGTCACCCCCAGCGTCACGATCGTGCCCCCGATCCGGACCCGAGCCGGCACCCGGTTGCGGGTTTCGACCTGTCCGAACACTGCCTTCCACTCGACAACGGGTGCCCTTTGCACCAGCAGGGTCTCGGACCATCCCGGGGCCGCCAGCAGCGCCGCGATGGGAAACACGAGTAGTAGCCGCATGTATTTCACCGTCAGTTACTCCCCTGCCCTGCAATTCGCCCGTCTCACTTAGTTGGGACGGCGACCTCAATCAATGCCCGTTGCCATTTGCGCTACGCGCCAAACAGGCCCGTTGCCTGCCACAGGCGGTCGGGGATTGGGCAAACGTTTGCCCACTGCCGACAACCGGCAAGTTGGATGGATGAAACCCGCACCCCCGGCACCGGTAGGGTGCGCTATCTGCGCACCGCCCCGCCCGCATCCTGCACCGGCGCGGGTTATTGGCATCAACCCCACCGCACGCCCTGTTAACCCCGCCATTTGGCGTACCGGTGCCCGACGCAAGTCCGACGCGGGTCCGAAGCAAATCCGACAGTGATTTTGCCATGTTTCACAGGCGTTAACCCCCGATTTGCGGGGGGGGAGCGTGCAGCCTGGGTAACAATGCGTTAACCGTACCGCCCAGGGGGCATTCGATTGAACGTTTTTGCCTGATGGTTTTGTCGAGCCCGGTTTCTCCCCAGGGCCACAGCCGTTGTCTTCACGCCTCTGCCGACGCGATCACCGATCACCAGATTGTCCGGGGCAGCACTTGCGCGGTCACAACAGGCTTCGGGCTGCTTCATGCACCGCGTCGGGCAAGGGGATGGCCTTGCGAGCCTCGGTATCCAGATGTGCTGCAACCAATTCGCAGGTGGCCGAGATCTCACCACTTTCTACATCCATCATTTCGTGGATAAACCGGATGGTCCTGGTCTTGATTTCCACCGGCCGGCTGTAGATTTCCAGCGTGTCACCGGGCAGAGCCTCGCGTTTGTAGACAAGGTTCTGCTCCAGCGCCGCCATGCCACGGCCGGACTGGCGCAAGGACGCGGGCGTCAGAGTGAGACTGGCGAAGAAAGCCCAAGTGGCCTCGTCGAATTTCCCCACGTACCACATGACATTCATGTGCCCCATATGGTCGCAATGCCAAGGGTATACCGCGCCCTTGTAAGTCAGTTGTCCGTTTGCCATTTCCGGCTCCTCAACGACGGTTCCGGCATCAGCAGGCCCGCTCCGCGCCCACCATGGTACCTTGCATCACAAAGCAGCCCATGTGCCTTGCTCAGATCTCGAACGCCTTTTCCAGCGCCGTGACATCGCCGGTTTCTTTGGACACCGAGGCGGCATAGGGGCGTCGGCTTCCGCGGTAGAGGATGCCGGTATTCATCCCGTCATCGGTCATGATGCGGCGCGCGGCGCGGGCCGGGTCGTCGGTCTCGGCGACGCTGGCCACATGCACCTGTTTCTTCCACTCCTTCTCATCGGGCCGGAAGGTCACGCAGGGGCTGAGGATCTCGACGAAGGAAAAGCCCGGATGCCGCACCGCCTCTACGATGGTCTGGGTGGTGGCCTTGATGTTGCCAGAGAACTCGCGGGCCACGAAATTGGCGCCCGAGGCAAGCGCGATGACCAGCGGATGGAACGGCGACAGGCCAGTGCCGCCAGGCGACAGGGCGCTGTCCCAGTCGGGTTCGGTGGTCGGAGAGGGCTGGCCCTTGGTCATGCCATAGACCCGGTTGTCCATCACGATATAGGTCATGTCCACGTTGCGCCGGCAGGCGTGCAGGAAATGGTTGCCGCCGATGGAAAACCCGTCGCCGTCGCCGCTCATCGCCATTACGGTCAGGTCGGGGCGGGCCACTTTCAGCCCTGCCGCGACCGCCAGGGAGCGGCCATGCACCCCATGAAAGCCGTAGCAGTTGGTATAGGCCGGGATCCGCGACGAGCAGCCGATGCCAGAGATCACCGCGACCTCTTCGGGCGGGCATCCCAGTTGGGTCAGCGCGCGGGTGATCGACATAAGGACGTGGAAATCGCCGCAGCCCGGGCACCAGACCGGCGTGACGTCGGAAGTGAAATCCTTGGGGCGAAGGTTGGGGACGCTCATTGGCTGTTCCAGTCGCGGATCAGGGTGGTTATCTCGTCGGGGCCGATCACGACAGGCCCTTCGCGGTGAAGCTGTCTGATATCAGACGGCAGGTCGATATGGGCCCGCACATAGCGGTAGAACTGGCCCGAATGGGATTGTTCGACAATCAGGACACGGCGGGCGCTCTCCAGGGCAGTTGTCAGGACATCCGCCGGGAAGGGCGATATCTGCCGCAACGCGATCAGGCGCGCCGAAACCTCCTCGTCGGCCAGCATGTCCAGAGCCTCGCGCCCGGCGCCGGTCAGCGAGCCCCAGGTCAGAATGACGGTGTCGCTGTCGGCGTCGCCCTCGGCCACGCCCCAGTGATCGCCGAATTCGAACCCATCGATCTTGGTGCGCCGCTTGTCGAGCTGTTCCTTCTGGTCCTTCTTGCTGCTCGACGGCGTGCCGTGCTCGGTGTGGGTAAGCCCGTCGGCGGTGTATTGCCCGCCGGGCTGGCCCGGTATCGCCATCGGCGATATGCCGTCGGCGGTCAGCGCATAGCGGTCATAGACCTCGCCGGCGGGCTCAAAGGGCTTTCGCCGGGTCAGAATGCTGACATCGGCAGGGCGGTCGACCAGCACGCGCGACTGGCCAATGGACTGATCGGACAGCACAATCACCGGGGTCTGCAGGGTTTCTGCCACATGCACAGAGAATTGCCCCGTGAACAGGCAATCCGCGACCGAGAGCGGCGCCAGCACCACATGCGGCGCGTCGCCGTGAAAGCCGTAGACGGCGATATTCAGGTCGCTTTGCTCCGATTTGGTGGCAATACCTGTCGACGGGCCGGCACGCATCACGTCGACCACCACGATTGGGGTTTCCGAGGCGGCGGCAAGGCCGAGGCTCTCCATCATCAGCGACAGGCCCGGGCCGGATGTGGCGGTGACCGACGGGCGACCGCCAAAAGACGCGCCGATGATCATGTTGATAGAGGCAAGCTCATCCTCGGCCTGAACCAGCGCACCGCCGATAGAGGCCAGCGACGGGGCCAGGTATTCCAACACCTCTGTCGCGGGGGTGATCGGATAGGCGGCGGCGAACTGCACCCCGCCGCGCAGCGCGCCAAGACCCACCGCCTCGTTGCCGGTGATCAGCCAGCGCGGGTCTTCCGGCTGCGGGACCGAGGCCAGCGGGAAGGCGCGGCCAAAGCCGGCGGCGGCCTCGATGCCGGCCTCGATACAGGCGCGACCGATGTCGACGGCCCGCTGTCCCTTGCGGGCAAGCTTGGAGCCGACGATCTGCATCACGGCATCCGTGGGCAGGCCGATCAGATACGAAACCAGCCCCACCGCGATCATGTTGGGGCGCCCGCCTTCGATAGATTTCACCAGTTCCTCAATGGGGCATTCGACTATCATGCAATCGGCGTCCAGCACCGCGCGGGGCGGCTCGCCGGCGGCCGGATCGGCAATCACCAGCCCGCCACCGGCGACGGGCATCGCGCCGATGAAGCGGTCGGCCTTTTTCCAGTCCAGAGCGACAAGGATATCGAATGCCCTGGACATGCAGGTCGCGGGCTTGCTCGAAAGCCGTACCAGTGCCGCGGCCTCACCGCCGCGGATCTGCGGTCCGACCGAGCGGTTCAGCAATCCGTACCAGCCCGATTTCCCGGCCGCTTCCAGCAGGATCGACCCGGCGGTGATCGCCCCGGCCCCGCCGCTGCCGACAACGGCGAATGACACGTTCTTGAGATGTGGAGATGAAGCGTCCATGTTCGGTCCGATCCGCGTTCTCCCGGGGCATTCCGGGGCCGTCAAACGATTTCGTGTTGACCCTAAATAAGTATTAGAGTACCAATTTACGGTAATAAAGATTGCGAGCCCTGTCAACAAGGCTTCGCGCCATGGATTCGGAGAAGAAGATGCCTGAACGCTGGATGATGACCTCTGGCGAAAACCCGCTGGAACGGGTGGCGTTCGCGCTGGAGACGCCCCGCCCCGGCGAGGTGATCGTCGAGATAGCGGGCTGCGGCGTCTGTCATACCGACCTGGGTTTCTACTATGATGGCGTGCGCACCAATCAGCCGCTTCCTCTGACACTGGGCCACGAGATCAGTGGCACCGTCACGCAAGCCGGAGAGGGTGCTGGCGACTGGCTGGGCCAGACCGTGATCGTTCCAGCCGTGATGCCGTGTGGTGAATGCGATGCCTGCAGCCGCGGCAAAGGTACGATCTGCCGCGCCCAGAAGATGCCCGGCAACGACATTCAGGGCGGTTTCGCCAGCCATATCACGGTGCCGGCACGCGGATTGTGTCGGGTCGATGTGGACCGGCTGGCCGAGGTCGGGCTGGAACTGGCGGACGTATCGGTTGTGGCCGATGCGCTGACAACGCCGTTTCAGGCCGCGGTTCAGGCCGGCATCGGCGAGGGTGATCTGGTCATCGTCAACGGCACCGGCGGCGTCGGCGGTTATGCCGTGCAGGTGGCGGCCGCCATGGGAGCGACCGTCGTCGCCATCGACGTTGTCCCGGAAAAACTGGCCGCAGTGCGCGAATACGGTGCGGCGCTGGCGCTGAACGCCCGCGATTTCGACCCGCGCAGCCTGAAGAAGGAAGTTATCGGCTTTGCCAAGGGAAACGGGCTGAAGACCACCGAGTGGATCATCATGGAATGCTCCGGCACAGCCGCCGGTCAGACGGCGGCTTTCGGCCTGCTCAACCATGGCGCCACCATGTGCGTGGTCGGGTTCACCATGGACAAGGTCGAGGTCCGGCTTTCCAACCTGATGGCGTTCCACGCCCGGCTGCTGGGCAACTGGGGTTGCCCGCCCGAGCTGTATCCCGGCGCGCTGGATCTGGTGCTGTCGGGCAAGGTGAAACTCGCGCCCTTCGTCGAACAAAAACCTCTCAATGATATCAACGCCGTGTTCCGGGACGTTCACGACGGCAAGCTGATCCGTCGCCAGATCCTTGTGCCCGGTTCGTAAAGGAGAACCAACGTGACCGCAGGCAGTTTCGAATTCGCATCGCATGACATCGTAGCCGAAGAGGTGCGCGCAGCACTGACCGATCAGGTGATATTTGAGCGTCGCCCCGCTCGACTGCCCGACGGCACCGTCGCCGAGGGGCTCTATAACGCATGGATTACGCTAAACAATCCGGGGCAGTTCAATTCCTATACCACCGAGATGGTGAAATCGGTGATCCTGTCCTTCCGCGCCGCCTCTAACATGCGCGACGTCAATGCGGTTGTCTTCACGGCGGTGGGCGACAAGTCGTTCTGCACCGGCGGCAACACCAAGGAATACGCCGAATACTACGCCGGCCGTCCGCATGAGTACCGGCAGTATATGCGGCTCTTCAACGACATGGTCTCGGCCATTCTGGGCTGTGACAAGCCGGTTGTCTGCCGCGTCAACGGCATGCGGATCGGCGGGGGGCAGGAGATTGGCATGGCATGCGATTTCTCGGTCGCCCAGGACATGGCACGGTTCGGTCAGGCGGGGCCGAAACACGGCAGCGCGGCGATCGGCGGCTCGACCGATTTCCTGCCGGTGATGATCGGTTGCGAGCAGGCAATGAACTCGGGCGTGCTGTGCGAAAGCTTCACTGCGCAAAAGGCACTTCGCCTGGGCATCCTGACCGACATCGTGCCGGGGTTGAAGGTGGATGGTGAATACATCGCCAACCCACTGGTCGAAACCCGTATGGTTACCGACGAGATGGGCCGGATCCTGCATGGCAACATGAAGACCGGAGAGGCACTGGCCGGAGGCAAGGCGCTGATGAAGCGCGGCGAAATGGACCTGAGCGCCCTGGACGCCAAGGTCGAGGAACTTTGTGGCAAGCTGCTGCTGACCTTCCCCGACTGCACCACCAAATCGGTCGAAGAACTGCGCAAACCCAAGCTGAACGCCTGGAACGCCAACAAGGAAAACTCGCGTGCCTGGCTTGGCGGCAACATGATGACCGAAGCCAATCTGGGCTTTCGCGCCTTCAACGAGGGCAACCGCGAGGTTGGCCGCGAGGTCGATTTCGTCGCCGTGCGCCGGGAACTGGCCGAGGGCTCGAAGTGGTCGCAGGACTTCATCGACAGCCACATCCCCGGAGCCCGCAAGTGAGCGACTGCCTTGGCATAAGCCACGCCCTGGACGGCGCGGTCCTGCGGTTGCGCCTGAACCGGCCCAAGGCGAACATCGTCGATGCCGAGATGATCGCGGCGCTTGATGCCGCCCTTGCCGCCCATGCGGACAATCCCGATCTGAAGGCCGTGCTGGTAGAGGCCGAGGGGCCGAATTTCAGCTTTGGCGCATCGGTCGAGGAACATCTGCCGCAAAGCTGCGAGGCGATGCTGAAGGCACTGCACGCCCTGGTGCGGCGGATGCTGGGCTTTGCGGTTCCGGTTCTGGTCGCGGTGCGTGGTCAGTGCCTTGGCGGCGGGCTGGAGGTGGCCATGGCAGGCCACATGATCTTTGCCGCACCGGACGCCAATCTCGGCCAGCCCGAGATGATGCTGGGGGTGTTCGCCCCGGCCGCGTCCTGCCTGATGCCCGAGCGTCTTGGTCAGGCGCGGGCCGAAGACCTGCTTTACTCTGGCCGGTCGGTCCGCGGCGAGGCCGCGCTGGAGATCGGACTGGTCGACGCGCTGGATGCGGACCCAGAGGCCGCGGCCATTGCCTGGGTCGAAACCCATCTGAAACCGAAAAGCGCAGCTTCCCTGCGTATGGCTGTCCGGGCCGTGCGGGCAGGTTTCATCCGGCGGGTAAGTGCCCGTCTGGATGAGGTCGAGGCGCTCTATCTCGACGATCTGATGTCAACCCACGACGCCGTGGAGGGGCTTACGTCCTTTCTGGCCAAGCGTCCTGCAATATGGGAAAACAGATGACTGGTGAAACCACATCCGCCATCGTCAAGCGCTGCGAGGCGATTTTCGACGACCTGAACTTTACTCTCGCACGCGAATGGAAAGAGGCGGAACCGGGCCGCAAGGTCATCGCCTACATGCCGGTTTATGTGCCGCGCGAGTTGATCCACGCCGCGGGCATGCTACCGCTTGGCATCATGGGCGGCGGCGACAACCTGGAGGTCATCCACGGCGACGCCTATTATCAAAGCTACATCTGCCGCATCCCGCGCTCGACCATCGAACTTGGTGTGTCTGGGCGGCTGGATTTCGTGGACGGCATGCTGTTTCCCTCGATATGCGACGTGATCCGCAACCTTTCGGGCATGTGGAAGATGCTGTTCCCGGATGTCTATGCCAAGTATTTCGACGTGCCGCAGACCTACAAGGACGAGGTTGGCGGGGTGTTTTACACCAACGAGATGCGCGAGTTCCTGCATGATCTGGAAGGCATCGCCGGGCGCAAGATAACCGATGATGATATTCGCGCTTCGATCGAGGTCTACAACGACAACCGGCGCGCGATAAACGAGCTTTATGCGCTGCGCGCGAAACAGCCGTGGAAAGCGCCGGCGTCAGAGGCATACCTGGTGATCCGCGCCGGACTTGTGCTGCCGGTCGAAGAGCACACGGTGCTGGTACGCGAGTATATCGCTGCCGCGTCTGCCCAAGAGCGCCCGCTGAAAGACAATTCCCGCGTGGTGCTGACCGGCATGTTCTGCGAACAGCCGCCGCTCAACCTTCTCAAATCGCTGGAACTGTCGGGCTGCTATATCGTCGATGATGACTTCATTCTGATCAGCCGCTGGCTGATCGGAGACGTACCGACGACGGGCGACCCGGTGCATAACCTAAGCCAGGCGTTCCTGCATTCGTCGATGTCGACGGCGGCAAAATACGAGCCCGATCAGGAAGAGAAGGGCCAATTCCTTGTCCGGGCGGTGCGGGAAACAGGCGCCGAGGGCGTGATCTTTGCCTCGACCAGCTTTTGCGACCCGGCACTGCTGGACCGACCGATCCTGCAGAATGTGCTGAAAGCGGCCGACATTCCTTTCATCGCCTTCAAATACGCCGAGAACTCCGGCCAGATGCAGCCCATCCGCGAGCAGGCCGGTACCTTTGTCGATTCAATCAAACTGTGGAGCGCAGCATGAAGCCATCTGTCGTGAAAGCCCAGCCCGCAGACGTCCTAAAAGACGCCTCGATGCTCAAGCAGAAAGAAATGATGGCGGCGCATTACGAGCGCCTGACCAGCGCGCCGCAGGCCGGTGAAAAGGTGGCCTCGACCTTCGTGCCGGGCAACCTCAATGAACTGATCATGTGCTTCGATCTGGTCAACAACCTGCCGGAAGTGAACGCCATCCAGAGCGGCCTGCGCAAACAGAGCGGCCAGTATATCATGGAAGCCGAGCGCGCCGGGCATTCCGAAGACGTCTGCACCTACGTGAAATCCGACATCGGCATGATGCTGAAAGGCAATATCGGTCCGAACGGCAAAGAGCTGCCCAGGCCGGATGTGCTGCTTTTGTCCTACACGGGCTGCTTTACCTTCCTGAAATGGTTCGAGTTGCTGCGCGAGCAGTACAAGTGCCCGACCATCTTCCTGCAGACGCCCTATATGGCCGACGGCAAGGTCACGCCGAACATGATCCAGTACATGGTCAAGCAACTCAAAGAGGACGTGATCCCGACGCTGGAGGAGGTCTCTGGCGTCAAGTTCGATATCGACCGGCTGCGCGAGTATCTGAAGAAATCGGCCGAGGCCGAGGACGATCTTGTCCATATTCTGCAATCGGGCAAGAACAAGCCTTCGCCGATCGATGCCTATTTCGGTGGCATCTACTATATTGGCCCGATCTTTGGCGCCTTCCGCGGCACCGATGACGCCATCGACTATTACCGCTTTCTGCGTGAAGAGGTGGACGAGCGGATGCTCAAGGGGCTGGGGCCGGTCACGCCGGACGGGCCGATGGGTGAAGAGAAATACCGCCTGGTCGTCGAGGGACCGCCCAACTACACATCGTTCAGGCAGTTCTGGAAGATGTTCTATGACGAGGGCGCGACGGTGGTGGCGTCGAGCTATACCAAGGTCGGCGGCACCTACGACTATGGTTTCCGCCACGACCCAGACCGACCGCTGGAATCGCTGGCCGAGTACTGTCTCGGCGTCTACACCAACCGCAACCTGCCGATGCGGATCGACATGCTGTCGGACTATATCAACGAGTATGAGGCTGATGGCCTGCTGATCAACTCGATCAAGAGCTGCAACAGCTTTTCGGCCGGCCAGTTGCTGATCATGCGCGAGGTCGAGAAGCGCACCGGCAAGCCCGCGGCCTTTATCGAGACCGACCTTGTCGATCCGCGCTATTTCTCGGCTGCGAATGTCAAGAACCGGCTGGAAAGCTATTTCCAGATGATCGACCAGAAACGCGGCAGCAAGGGGGCGGCGGCATGAAGACCTTTGTCGGGATCGACCTGGGCTCCACCACCACCAAGGCGGTGTTGCTGGACGAGCAGGAACAGGTTCTGGGGCGCGGCATCACCAACTCGCGTTCGAACTACAAGACCGCCTGCAGCGTGGCCACCGAAGAGGCCAAGATCGACGCGCGGTTTACCCTGTTCCGGCGCGAATTCGGCGGCGAGGGGACACTGAGCAGCTCGGTCGAGGAATTCCTGTCGGCGCTGGAACGTTCGTTCCGGCTGGAGCAGTTTCTGGAACAGCTTGCCGACCTGGAGGAGACCTGCACCAGGCTGGTACGTGGCGAACGGTTCGAGAAAACCGGTGAGGGTGTGAAATCTGCACTGGCCGAGGTGTTCAAACGGCTGCGCGCCGAGGCGCCCGCCATGTTCGCGCCGGGGGCAGAGCGCAAGTCCGACTTCTTTCGCGACATTGCCGGCTCGCGCTATCTGGCGGTCGCCGAAGAGGTGGGGCGCGACGCGGATATCTCTTACGATGTGCTGCTGAACCTCTATGACAAGTCGATCATCGCGGTGGAAAACCGACCCCCATCCGGCAGCCTGAACGAAAAATTCAACAAGGCGCTTGGGCGGGTGTCGCAAGATGGCGACGGCTTCGGCGACGAACTGGGAAAGAGAGCCGAAAACGCACTTGGCATCGAGCTGGAGGAAAGTTTTCTGGTCGGGACCGGCTATGGCCGGGTGACGCTGCCGTTTTCCAAGGAGCATATCCGTTCCGAAATTCTGTGCCACGGGTTGGGGGCGCATATGATGTACCCCGAGACGCGAACGGTTCTGGATATCGGTGGCCAGGATACCAAGGGTATCCAGGTCGACCCGAACGGCATCGTCGAAAACTTCCAGATGAACGACCGCTGTGCGGCCGGATGCGGCCGCTATCTGGGTTACATCGCCGATGAGATGAACATGGGGCTGCACGAACTGGGGCCGCTGGCGATGAAATCCGCCAAGCCCGCGCGGATCAATTCGACCTGCACGGTCTTTGCCGGCGCCGAACTGCGCGACCGGCTGGCGCTGGGCGAAAAGCGCGAGGATATCCTGGCCGGTCTGCACCGCGCCATCATCCTGCGCGCTGTGTCGATCCTGTCGCGCTCTGGCGGGGTGGCCGACCAGATGACCTTTACCGGAGGCGTGGCCAAGAACGAGGCGGCGGTGCGTGAATTGAAGAAGCTGATCGCCGAGAACTATGGCGAAGTGACGATCAACATCGATCCGGACTCGATCTATACCGGCGCGCTGGGGGCGGCAGAATTCGCCCGCCGCGCCGCCGAGGGACGCTTGGAAGGAGTGGAAGCATGACGCTGGTTGCGGGAATTGATGTCGGCACCGGGGCCGTCAAGGTGGCGGTTTTCCGGGTCGAGGACGGCCAGGAAGAATGGCTGTCGCGCTGCACCAAGCGGATCCGCCAGCGCGACCCCCTGCAGCTGTCGCGCGAGGCGTTCGATCAGGCGCTGGAAGATGCCGGCGTGGCCGAGGGCGACCTAGACTATGTCGCCACCACCGGCGAGGGAGAGTCGATCCCATTCCACACCGGGCATTTCTACTCGATGACCAGCCACGCGCGCGGTGCCAAGTTTCTCGATCCCGAGACTGTCGCGATCCTCGATTGCGGGGCGCTGCATGGCCGGGCGATGATCACCGACGAGAGGGGCAAGGTCACCAACTACAAGATGACCAGTCAGTGCGCCTCTGGTTCGGGTCAGTTCCTGGAAAACATCGCGCGCTATCTGGGCATCGCCCAAGACGAGATCGGCAACCTGTCGACGCAGGCCGACGATCCCGAAGAGGTGTCGTCGATCTGTGCGGTGCTTGCGGAAACCGACGTCATCAACATGGTCTCGCGCGGCATCACCGCCCCGAACATCCTGAAGGGAATACACCTGTCGATGGCCAGCCGCCTGGCGCGGCTGCTGAAATCCATCGGGGTGCGCAACGATCTGATCATGATGACCGGCGGGTTGGCGCTGGACGAGGGTCTGTGCGAGGCGATGCGCGAACAACTGGCCAAGATGCGCGGCGTTGACGCCACCGTCGCCAACCACCCGGACTCGATTTATGCCGGGGCCATAGGGGCTGCGCTCTGGGGCGCGTTCCGATACAAAAAACTGGCGTCCAGCGGGCAAATGCTGCAAGCGTCCTGAAGAACAACAAGGAGAACCAAAGATGGCTTTGATGATCGTCGATCCCTGCACGGCCTGCGATGCCTGCGAGCCGGTTTGCCCGAACGAGGCAATTTCCGAGGGTGACCCGTTTTACACCATCGACCCGATGAAATGCACCGAATGCGTTGGCGAGGAGGACGAGCCGCAGTGCAAGCTGGTCTGCCCCGAGGCCTGCATCGTACCGAACCCGGATTGGGAAGAGAGCCAAGAGGAATTGCAGGCGAAATACGAAGCGCTGCAATGAACCCCGTCAAGGTCGTCTGGCACCCGCCATCGGCTCGTGACGTTCGAGCCGATGCTGGAAGTTCGCGCAAGACCGGTTCAGCAAACGATCTAGGCAGCGGACTCGTAAAACCCGCACCATAGCCTTTCTGCGGCGAGTTTGATCATTGCCATAAAGTTCTGGGACGTTTTTTCGTATCGCGTCGCGATACGGCGAAATGATGCTTTCAACCGCCCAAAAAACCGCTCAATAAGGTTGCGTGATTTGTAGAGTTCTGCGTCGAATTCCTTGGGGACTTTCCGGTTGGATTTTGAGGGGATGACGTCGATTGCGCCCTGTTC
>JAAELR010000167.1 GCA_024226455.1 Paracoccaceae bacterium | reverse complement strand
TTGCGCGTCACGTCTTCCGGTGGCTTCACCCTTCGCAAGGTGTTCTACACAGTGCCATCCCGGTTGATCGGGCATCAGCTGCGGGTTCGGCTCTACGATGATCGGTTGGAGCTGTTTCTGGGAAGCTCTGCACTGCTAACGCTGACACGCGGGCGAGCATCGAGCACCGGCATGGGCCGCCGCGGCATCGCGCACCGCATCGCCGCCGCCAACCTGGGCGTGGCCCCTCCCCAAGTGCAGGCCTGGTACAAGGCGGCCCGTGCCGCCGGCGCAGACATCCCCACCTTCAACCCCGTCCGCGGCCCCTCCCGCGTCAGCATCCGGCTGGATGACACACTGCTGGCCGGGCTCGGAGCCGAGGCCGCCGAACGCGGCACCACCGCCCTCGACCTCGCCCGCGCGCTCCTGAGCAAGATCTGCACCGAGGGCCTCTTCGACGCGGTGCTGGACGATGACTGATTGCGGGCTGCCGGAGCCACCCCGGACCAGGGCACGCACGGTTGCTGTCGCCCACGATGACAGCGACCCGTGCGCGGCCAAACGAACTGAATTAGCAGACTGCTCCCCGCACTTTTTACCGGGGTGGTGGATCTTGCCGGGAAGGGTCATCGCCGTATGTGTTCGGCTGACACTCATTTCGGTGGTGCTGTAATGGCTGAACAAACGAGTGTCGAGCGGACCGACACCGCAAGGCCATGAACCGCATGCCAGAACGCGGGGATCTTCTGTTGTCCGTGGCGGGGGGCCGCGCCTAATGACCGAGCACGCGCCCCTGTTTGCAACCGCCAAGACGTCCGCTGCCCTTCTGGAAATGAAGGAGGCCGATTTCTTGGCGCTGGTAAAGGATGGGGCGTTGCCGCCAGCGGCCAAATTTGACCGATGGGATGTCGAGCAGCTACAGAAAGCTATGCGTGGCGACCTGATCGACGGTCTGGAAGGGGTGCAATGGTAAAAAAGCCGAAGGTCTGGATACACCCAAAGGGCTATCACTACCTCCGCAAAGACGGGCGCTATGTCCGCATCCATGCGAAACCCGGCACCCAAGCCTATGACGCTGAGTATTGGAAAATACTGACCGGGCGCAAGGTCGCATCAAGGACCAGTTTCAAGATCCTGATCGGCAGCTACCGACAATCAGACCGCTGGACCGATCTGTCGCCCAGGTCACGCAAAGACTATGAGCGCGTTCACGAATATCTGCTGGAAAAGGTTGGGAAGAAAGACGCGACAAAGACGAGGCGCGCCGACATCATCGCGGCCATGGAGGCGAACCGGCATCGCATCCGCTTTGCCAACTACATCCAGCAGGTCATTTACGTGCTGTTCGAACACGCCATTGACCTGGGCTGGATGGACCAGAACCCGGCCAAGGGCATTCGCCGCCTGAAGACCCCGCCCGAAAAGAAGCAGCCGCACATCCCGTGGCCTGATTGGGCGGTCGAAAAGTTCCGCAGCGAGGCGCACCAGCTGGCCCGCCTCATTTTTGAATTGGGAATCGGTAGCGTTCAACGCCCGGATGACTGGACCCGGATCCGTTGGAACGACTTTGACGGCAGCGGCTTGCGCGTGGTTCAGCAGAAGACGGGCCGAGAACTCTATATCCCATGCACCAAGCTTTTGATTAACGCGGTGCAAGCAGCACCCAAGAAAGGGCTGACCATCCTGACCAAACAGGACGGCACACCACTTCCCTATCGACGAATGGCCCAGATCATGCGCGACGAACGAAAGCGGCTTGGCGTCGAAGCCTACGACCTGCATGCACTGCGCTATCGCGGCATCCATGAGCTGGCGTTGCGTGGTTGCACAGACGACGAAATCGCCAGCTATTCAGGCCACACAACCAAGGCGATGATTGAAAAATACGCCGGTGCCGCAAGACAGCGAATGCTGGCTGGACAAGCTCACAAAAAACGGCAATAAGGGCCGCCGAACGGAACGGGTCCAGAACAAGAACCTGATAACTTTTGTGATAACTCGGAAAACCGTTCGACTTGGAAATCTAGCTAAGCGGCTGATTTTACACCACAAAGGCGAGTTGGCGGAGTGGTGACGCAGCGGATTGCAAATCCGTGTACACCGGTTCGATTCCGGTACTCGCCTCCACAACATTTCAAAGACTTATCCCATTCCGGGCCGCACCGAAGAACGGCTGCCACACACCCTGCCGCACATTCATGTTCCGTCCTTGTTCCGTTC
>JAAELR010000166.1 GCA_024226455.1 Paracoccaceae bacterium | reverse complement strand
GCTCAGAAAATGCGGGGGGTGGTTGGTAGCGACAGTTCTGGGCATGATGCAGATCCATGTGGTTCAAACTCACATGGCTTTGAGTCAGAAAACCACGCCCACGTCACCAGTCTATTCAGTCGATTGCCCTGACAGCAAGCCAATGTCGGGTTGTCCTTCGCACCTTGCGGGTCTATGCATTCGGGCGAGTTCATATCGGAGACCGGCGATGTCGCAACTTGTCACTATTTTTGGCGGATCGGGCTTTGTCGGGCGCTATATCGCGCGGCGGCTAGCCAGCGAGGGCTGGCGCGTGCGGGTGGCCTGTCGGCGGCCCAACGAAGCGATGCATGTCAAGCCATCGGGAGTTGTCGGTCAGGTCGAGCCGGTTCTGTGCAATGTCCGCGATGACGACAGCGTGCGCGCGGTGATGCAGGGGGCCGACGCGGTGGTGAACTGCGTCGGGACATTCGACGCCAGAGGCGCGAACAATTTCGAGGCAGTTCAGGTCGAGGGTGCCGAGCGCATCGCCCGGATCTCTGCCGAGGAAGGCATAGGCGGCATGGTCCACATTTCGGCCATCGGGGCCGATACGCAAAGCGACAGCGACTATTCCAGGACCAAGGCCGAAGGCGAGACCGCGGTGCTGGGGCACCAGCCTGACGCGGTGATCTTGCGCCCGTCGTTGGTGTTCGGAACCGAAGACCGGTTCTTCAACAGCTTTGCAACGATGGCCCGATTCAGCATGGTGCTACCGATCGTCGGGGGCCAGACCCGGTTCCAACCGGTGCATGTGGACGATCTGGCGCAGGCGGCGGTTATGGGCGTGACGGGCGAGGCAGAGCCCGGGGTATATGAAATCGGCGGGCCCGACGTGATGACGTTCCGCGAGATGATGTATACCATGCTGGCGGCGATCCAGCGGCGCCGACTGGTGATCACCATGCCATTCTGGATGGCCCGGATCATGGCCGCAATGTTCGCCTTTGGGGGCATGATCACCGGCGGGTTGTTCACGCCGCCGCTGACGCCTGATCAGGTGCGCGGGCTGGGCCATGACAATGTGGTGGCGGATGGGGCCCGGACACTGGCCGATCTGGGTGTCGCGCCGGTGGATGTCGGTTCGGTCGTGCCGGAGTATCTGTGGCGCTTCCGCCCTTCGGGGCAGTATGCCGCGATCAAGAATTCGGCAAAGAACCTGTGGGCATGACATAGGCGATCCACAGCAGGATCAGCCCCAGCAGCACCCGGTAGATCACGTAGGGCGTGAAACTGACGCTGCGCAGAAGCCGCATCATCAGGGCCAGTGCCAAAAGCGCCGAGACAAAGGCGAACCCGGCGGCAATGGCGCTGTCGCAGGCGGCCTGGGCATCGGCGGTGGCGATGACTTCGGCGCCCTTGTAGAGGCCCGAGGCGAGAATCGCCGGGATTGACATCAGCATCGCCAGCTTGGCCGCCCCGTGGCGGGTGTAGCCAAGATAACGCCCGGCGGTGATGGTGATGCCAGAGCGCGAGGTTCCGGGGATCAGCGCCAGCGCCTGCCAAAGCCCCATGATGAAAGCGTTGCGGACCGACCAGAACTCTGCCGGCATGGTTCCCTTGCCGGTTCGGTCGGCCCAGTAGAGCACAAGCCCGAAGATCAGCATGGTCCAGCCGATCACGACCGTTGACCGCATCTTGTCGTCCAGCCCCGTGGCAGCGAGGAACAGGCCCATGACGATCACCGGGATGGTGGCGATCACCAGGCAAAGAGCGAGGCCGGCGGAGGGGCTGTCAACATGGCCGCGCAGCAGGCTGGGGATACCGCGCAAAGCAAGGCGCACATCGGGCCAGAAATAAAGCACCACCGCCGCCAGTGTCCCGACGTGAACCGCCACGTCAATCACCTGGCCCTGATCCTTCAGGCCCGTGAGATTAGGCAGCAAAATCAGGTGGCCAGAGGAGGAAACCGGCAGAAATTCTGTCAGCCCCTGGATCATGGCGACCAGGAGGAGGTGGAGAAGGGGCATGGGGGAGGCTCCGACCGAATCAATGCGGCTATAGTAACCGCATGGGACTCAAAGGAAAGATCCTTATAGGTCATGATATATTACCTATTTTCGCTCTCCGGCCCTCGCTTTTCCGCGCTGCAGCATCGGACCACGCGAAACAAGGTCACACTTTCTGACTTTATTTCTGTGCCAACCTCCAATATAGCAGCGGTTCAGGTCTTTGCGGGAGGGTCCGTGCCGATGGCGGTTCAGAAAATGCTCAAATTCGTCGATGTGGCGCGGGATATGCCCGAAAAGCGCGGCGCCACCATACGCAAAACCGACTTCCAGGAGATTTATGCGGAGTACGCCGCAACCAAGGCCGCCGAGCAGGCCAGCCGTTGCAGCCAGTGCGGTGTGCCCTATTGCCAGACCCATTGCCCGCTGCACAACAATATCCCCGACTGGCTGCGCATGACCGCCGAGGGGCGGCTGCAAGAGGCCTATCAGATCAGCCAGGCCACCAATACCTTCCCGGAAATCTGCGGTCGCATCTGCCCGCAGGACCGCCTGTGCGAGGGCAATTGCGTCATCGAACAGGCGGGCCACGGCACCGTCACCATCGGCGCTGTCGAGAAATACCTTACCGATACCGCGTGGCAGCAGGGCTGGGTACAGCCCGTCGCCCCCGCCTCCGAACGCCCCGAAAGCGTCGGCATCATCGGCGCCGGTCCGGGCGGGCTGGCGGCGGCGGATGTGCTGCGGCGGCAGGGCGTTCAGGTGACGGTATACGACCGCAACGACCGCGCTGGCGGGCTGCTGACCTACGGCATCCCCGGCTTCAAGCTGGAAAAGGATGTGGTCATGGCGCGGGTCGAGCAGCTGCGCGCCGGCGGCGTGGAATTCGTGCAGAACTGCAACGTGGGCGAGGATATCTCTTTCGAGGCGATCCGGGGCAAGCACGAGGCGGTGCTGATCGCCACAGGTGTCTATAAATCAAGGGATTTGCAGGCTCCGGGTGTGGGTGGCGAGGGCATCGTGCGGGCGCTGGATTATCTGACCGCATCCAACCGCAAGAGCTTTGGCGACGATGTCGAGGAGTTCGACAGCGGAGAGTTGAACGCCGCGGGAAAGCGCGTCGTGGTGATAGGTGGCGGCGACACGGCGATGGATTGTGTGCGCACGGCGATCCGGCAGGGAGCGACCTCGGTCAAGTGCCTGTATCGCCGCGACCGCGACAACATGCCCGGCAGCCAGCGCGAGGTGCAGAATGCCGAGCAAGAGGGTGTCGAATTTGTCTGGCTGACGGCTCCGAAGGGGTTCGTGGGCGAAACGGTCGAGGGTGTCATGGTACAGCGCATGCGGCTGGGGGCTCCGGATGCCACCGGGAGGCGGTCGCCCGAAGTGATCGAGGGTGCGGACTATGTGGAAGAGGCCGATCTGGTGGTTATGGCGCTGGGGTTCGAACCAGAGGATCTGCCCGCGCTTTGGGGGGCCAAGGCACTGGAGGTGACGCGCTGGGGCACGGTCAGGGCCGATTTCCGCAGCCACGCGACGGCGCTGGAGGGCGTCTGGGCGGTGGGCGACATCGTGCGCGGCGCCTCGCTGGTGGTCTGGGCGATCCGCGACGGGCGCGAAGCCGCACAAAACATGCTGACCTATCTGAATGCTCCCATTGCTGCGGCTGCGGCAGAATAGGCGGTCGGCGCAGTGTCGGAAAAGCGTCGGACTTTGGTCGGACTTTGGTCGGTGCCGCAGTGCAGCGAAATCCGGGCGGGGCCGGAAATGGGGCAGTCATACTGACCTGGATTATGAACCAGGTCTGAACGGTGGAGGAAGCGATGAAGGGCCAGTGTTTGTGCGGAGCGGTAGAGCTTTGCGTCGACCGGCACGCTGGCGGAGTCTCGGTCTGCCATTGCAGCATGTGCCGGCGCTGGTCCGGCAGCGCCATGCCGGGCCTGTCGGCGGCGGCGACCGGGGTCAGCGTCACCGGGCCGGTGCAGACCTATCGCTCTTCCTCGTTTGCCGAGCGGGCTTGGTGCGGCCAGTGTGGCAGCCACTTGTGGATCCGTGATGACGATGCCGAATATGATCTGATGCCCGGCCTGTTCGAGGGCGCCCGCGACCTGCCGCTGGTGCGCGAAGTCTACGTTGACCGCGCCTGGGCCTGCGCGCGGTACGATGGCGACCATCCGCGACTTTCCCGGGCCGAATACCAGGCCAACCATCATTTTGTGGAGGACGTACAATGAGCTTGTTTTCCGGACGCTGCATGTGTGGCTCTGTGACGGTGACGGCAAAGCCGGAACCCGCGTCGCTGTCGGCCTGCCATTGCGACATGTGCCGACGCTGGACCTCTGGCGCGCTGATCGTGCTGCAGGCCGGGGCGGGCTCTGTCAAATTCGACGGACCGGTCAGGCGGTTCCAGTCGTCGGACTGGGCCGAACGGGCGTTCTGCGGGGAATGCGGCAGCAACCTTTGGTACCGGGTCACGGCGCCGGGTCCGATGCACGGGCAGTACCACCTGTCTGCGGGACTGTTTGACGTGAACGGCATGCAACTGGGGCTGGAGGTATTCATCGACAAAAAACCGGACGCCTATGGGTTCGCGGGCGAGCGGCGGCGGATGACCGGGCAGGAGGTGTTCGAGATGTTTGCGCCGAAGGATTCCGGGTGATGCGACGTCGGCTGTTGCCATGCCTTCCTTGGTGCATCCGGCGATGTGGGAATTGTCGGTGATGAAGCGTGTCCCGGTTGAATTCGACGACCCGCAGGAGGTAGAGGCCGGACCGGCTCTGGCAGTGCACAGCCTGGGTGGCACCGGGCGGCGGCTGGTCGTGTCGCTGGCCGGGGACGGCGGGCGGCCCGGTGCAATCCCGCCGATTGAGTTTATCGGTTCGGCAAGTTGCGGCGGCGAGAACCACGTTCTTTTCATTTCCGACCCGAGACGGAGTTGGCTGAATGGGCCGGGTGTTGCCGAGGGTATTGTCAAGACTATAGAGCGCTACCGGGCGAGGCACGATATCGAAGACCTGGTTCTGCTGGGCAATTCGATGGCCGGGTTTGCGGCGCTGCGCCTGACAGAGATGATGCCGGTCGACACGGTGATCGCATTCGCACCACAGTTTTCGGTGCATCCCGATCTGGTGCCGGAAGAAACCCGCTGGCGCCCTTACGTCAACCGGATACAGAACTGGGTCTACCCCGACGTGGGCGATCTGAAACAGGAAGACACCAACTACTATCTGTTTCACGGCGACGACCCCGAGGAAGCCCGGCACTGGCTGCGGTTTCCCTGGCATAGGGGTCTGAGTCATTTCATTTTTTGTGGTATGGGGCATAGAGTTGCCAAGATCTTCCAGAAACGCCGCCTGCTGGCGCAGGTGTTGCAGTCGGCGATGGACGGCCGGCCGCGCGTAGTACGCCGGGCTTTGCAACGGTCGCCTTTCGGGCGCAGATTCGAAAGCCATCGCCGCGAAGAGTATCACCGGAGATTCCCCGAACTGCGCCTGGAGGCTTTGGCGCAGCAGGGCCGCGAAGAGGACGACAAATGACGAAATACTATGCCGAATGGGCCGCCCGCGAGACCGCCAAACGCGCCTGGGTGGCCGGAAACGGGATGTTTTCGCAGGCCGACGAACATGCCTCCTGCGGTGTGGGGCTGGTGGTTTCCATCGATGGCTCGCCGTCTCGCAAGGTGGTCGAGAACGGCATCGACGCGCTGAAGGCGGTGTGGCACCGGGGCGCGGTGGATGCCGATGGCAAGACCGGCGACGGGGCGGGCATTCACGTGCAGATCCCGGTGCCGTTCTTTTACGACCAGATCCGCCGCACCGGGCACGAACCGCAGATGGACCAGTTGGTGGCCGTGGGGCAGGTGTTTCTGCCGCGCACGGATTTCGGGGCGCAGGAGACCTGCCGGACCATCGTGGAAACCGAAGTTCTGCGCATGGGCCATTCCATCTATGGCTGGCGCCATGTGCCGGTGAACGTCGGCTGTCTGGGCGAAAAGGCCAACGCAACACGGCCCGAGATCGAGCAGATCCTGATCTCGAACAGCAAGGGCGTCGACGAGGTTATCTTTGAGCGGGACCTGTACGTGATCCGCCGGAGGATCGAGAAGGCGGCGGCGGCGGCCGGGGCCAGCGGGCTGTATATCGCGTCGCTGTCGTGCCGCAGCATCATCTACAAGGGCATGATGCTGGCCGAGCAGGTGGCAGAGTTCTATCCCGACCTGATGGATGAGCAGTTCGAGAGCGCGTTCGCGATCTATCACCAGCGCTATTCGACCAACACTTTCCCGCAGTGGTGGCTGGCGCAGCCGTTCCGGATGCTGGCGCATAACGGCGAGATCAACACGCTGAAGGGCAACGTCAACTGGATGAAGAGCCACGAGATACGGATGGCGTCGTCGTCCTTTGGCGATCATGCGGAAGACATCAAGCCGATCATCGCCGGAGGCTCGTCGGATTCGGCCGCACTGGACGCGGTGTTCGAGGTGCTGGTGCGGGCCGGGCGTTCGGCGCCGATGGCCAAGACCATGATGATACCCGAAAGCTGGTCGAAGCAGGCCATCGAGCTGCCCAGGGCCTGGCGCGACATGTACAGCTATTGCAACAGCGTGATGGAGCCCTGGGACGGGCCGGCGGCGCTGGCGATGACCGACGGGCGCTGGGTATGCGCCGGGCTGGACCGCAACGGGCTGCGACCGATGCGTTACGTGGTGACCGGCGACGGGCTGGTGATTGCGGGGTCCGAGGCCGGGATGGTGCCGACGGACGAGGCGACGGTGGTGGAAAAGGGCGCGCTGGGGCCGGGGCAGTTGCTGGCCGTCGACATGAAATCCGGCGCGTTGTTCCACGACACGGAAATCAAGGACAAGCTGGCTGCCAGCCAGCCTTTTGGCGACTGGGTCGGCAAGATCACCGAGATGGACCGCGCGCTGGCGGGTGTGTCCGAGCGGGCGATGTTTGCCGGGGCAGAGCTGCGCAAGCGCCAGATCGCCGCGGGCTATTCCATCGAGGAGCTGGAGCAGATCCTGGCGCCGATGGCCGAGGACGGCAAGGAAGTGCTGGCTTCGATGGGTGACGACACTCCCAGCGCCGTGCTGTCCGGAATGTACCGGCCGCTGAGCCATTTCTTCCGGCAGAATTTCAGCCAGGTAACCAACCCGCCCATCGACAGCTTGCGCGAATACCGGGTGATGAGCCTGAAGACCCGGTTCGGTAACCTCAAGAACGTGCTGGACGAGGATGGCAGCCAGACCGAGATCGTGGTGCTGGATTCGCCCTTTGTCGGCAATGCCCAGTTCGAGGTTCTGGTCGACAGTTTCAGCGCCGATGTGGTGGTGATCGACTGTACCTTCCCGGCAGGCGGCAGCGGTGCGATGGGGCCGGAACTGGAACGGATCCGCGCAGAGGCCGAGGATGCGGTGCGCTCGGGCGCCGGGCATCTGGTGCTGACCGACCAGAACCAGGACGAGGCCCGCGTGCCGATGCCGATGATCCTGGCCACCAGCGCGGTGCATAGCTGGCTGACACGCAAGGGGCTGCGCACCTTCTGCAGCCTGAACGTGCGCAGCGCCGAATGCATCGATCCGCATTACTTCGCCGTGCTGATCGGCTGCGGCGCCACGGTGGTCAACGCCTATCTGGCCGAAGACAGCCTTGCCGACCGGATAGAGCGCGGGCTGCTGGACATGTCGCTGACGCAAGCGGTGCAGAAATACCGCGAGGCAATCGACCAGGGTCTGCTGAAGATCATGTCGAAGATGGGGATCTCGGTGATCTCTTCCTATCGCGGCGGTTTGAATTTTGAGGCCGTGGGCCTCAGCCGCGCCATGGTGGCAGAATACTTCCCCGGCATGGCGAGCCGCATCAGCGGCATCGGCATTTCCGGCATCAAGAGAAAGCTGCTGGACGTGCATGCGCAGGGCTGGCTGAAAGGGCAGGACGTGTTGCCCATCGGCGGGTTCTACAAGGCGCGCAAGTCGGGCGAAACCCATGCCTGGGACGCAAAGTCCATGCATCTGATGCAGATGGCCTGCAACCAGGCAAGCTATGCCCTGTGGCAGAAGTATTCGACCAAGATGCGGGTCAATCCACCGATCCATCTGCGCGACCTGCTGGATATCAAGCCGCTGGGCCAGCCGGTGCCGATAGAAGAGGTCGAATCGATCACCTCTATCCGCAAGCGGTTCGTGACGCCGGGCATGTCGCTGGGCGCGCTCAGCCCCGAGGCGCACAAGACACTGAACGTGGCGATGAACCGGATCGGCGCCAAGTCGGACAGCGGCGAGGGCGGCGAGGACCCGGCGCATTTCACGCCCGAGCCGAACGGCGACAACCCCAGCGCTAAAATCAAGCAGGTGGCTTCGGGGCGGTTCGGTGTCACCGCCGAATACCTCAACCACTGCGAGGAACTGGAGATCAAGGTCGCCCAAGGCGCCAAGCCCGGCGAGGGCGGCCAGTTGCCGGGCATGAAAGTGACCGAGCTGATCGCGCGCCTGCGCCACTCGACGCCCGGCGTGACGCTGATCAGCCCGCCGCCGCATCACGACATCTACAGTATCGAGGATCTGGCGCAGCTGATCTATGACCTCAAGCAGATCAACCCGCGCGCCAAGGTCTGCGTCAAGCTGGTGGCCTCGTCCGGTGTCGGCACGATTGCCGCCGGGGTGGCCAAGGCCAAGGCCGACGTGATCCTGATCTCGGGGCACAATGGCGGCACCGGGGCCTCGCCTGCCACCAGCATCAAATATGCCGGGCTGCCGTGGGAGATGGGCCTGACAGAGGCGCATCAGGTGCTGAGCATGAACAACCTGCGCAGCCGGGTGACGCTGCGCACCGACGGGGGCCTGCGCACCGGGCGCGATATCGTGATGGCGGCGATGCTGGGGGCCGAGGAATACGGCATCGGCACCGCGGCGCTGATCGCCATGGGATGCATCATGGTGCGGCAATGCCAGTCGAACACCTGCCCGGTGGGTGTCTGCACCCAGGACGAGCGGTTGCGCGACAAGTTCACCGGGTCGGCGGACAAGGTGGTGAACCTGATCACCTTCTATGCCCAGGAAGTGCGCGAGATACTGGCCGGGATCGGGGCGCGGTCGCTGGACGAGGTGATCGGGCGTGCCGATCTGCTGAGCCAGGTCAGCCGCGGGGCGGCGCATCTCGACGACCTTGACCTGAACCCGCTGCTGATCACCGTCGATGGTTCGGCCGATATCGCCTATGATCGCAGAAGGCCGCGCAACGAGGTGCCCGACACGCTGGATGCAGAGATCGTGGCCGATGCGGCGCGGTTCCTCAACGACGGCGAGAAGATGCAGTTGCAATATGCGGTGCAGAACACGCACCGATCGGTGGGCACCCGGGTTTCCAGCCACATCGTGCAGCGTTTCGGCATGCGCAACTCGCTGCAGCCCGATCACCTGACGGTCAAGCTGACCGGTTCCGCCGGGCAGTCGCTGGGGGCGTTCGCGGCACCGGGGCTGAGGCTGGAGGTTTCCGGCGACGCCAACGACTATGTCGGCAAGGGGCTTTCGGGCGGCATCATCGCGGTGCGCCCGCCGATGGGATCTCCGCTGGTGGCCTCGGAAAACACCATCATCGGCAACACGGTGCTGTATGGCGCCACCGACGGGTATCTGTTTGCCGCCGGGCGGGCCGGAGAGCGGTTCTGTGTGCGCAACTCTGGCGCCAGGGTCGTGGTCGAGGGCTGCGGGTCGAACGGATGCGAGTACATGACCGGCGGGGTCGCGGTGATACTGGGCGAGATCGGCGCCAATTTCGGGGCCGGCATGACCGGCGGCATGACCTATCTCTACGACCCCGACGGGGTGGCGCGCGATTTCATGAACATGGATACGCTGGTTGTATGCCCGGTGACGGTGCATCACTGGCAGGCCGAACTGGAAGAACTGATAGAGCGGCACGCCGAAGAGACCGGCAGCGCCAAGGCAATGGAGATCCTGCAGCACTGGGATGTCGAGCAGGGCAATTTCCTGCAGGTCTGCCCCAAAGAGATGCTGCCGCACCTGACCCACCCCCTGAGCCAGGAACATGGGGAGGAAATCGCCTGACGAACACTGCCCGGACGGGCGGCCACGCTGCCGAATACGGGCCTTTGCTGGCGCAGAACAGGGCACGATCGCTCGGTATATGTTGATTTCGGGTCACTGCCTGCGGTGTGTTCTGTGCTACAGTCGAATCAGGCTGATATGGAGAGAACCATGAAACAACTCGCAGCAACCATCCTGTTTGTCTTCGCGGCGGGCGCCGCGGCGGCGGGCCAGTGCGGCTACCAGTATTGCTGGGGCGCCGTGGGCATCGGCCCGAACGGCGCGCGGGCTTTTTCGCACAGCTTCGCATCGGAATCCGCCGCGATGTCGGGGGTTCAGGCCGAATGCGGCGGCAACTGCACCGAGATCCAGTCGTTCTACAACACGTGCGGCGCCATGGCGGTGGCTACGAATGGCGGCTGGGGATTCGGCTGGGGTGGTAGCCGGGCAATCGCCGAGTCAAACGCGCTTGGCTATTGCGCGCAAAACGGCCCGTATTGCGAGATCGCGACCTGGGCCTGTTCCCACTAGACCGTCTCGGCGACACCGACGACGTAGTTCTTGCCATAGACCTTGGCGCATTTCGGGCAGGTCGTGTAGAAAAACCAGACCTTGCCGGGCGTGCCGCCTTGGGCCTTGACCTCGGCAAGCATGGTGTCGTGCCAGCGTTTTGCCTCGCGGTAGGGACCTTCGAAGACTTTTGTGATGTAGTTGCCGGTAAGCGTCACCATCTCTTCGCCTTCGACCGGCTTGTCGGTGGCAAAAAGATGTTCTGCCCGCCAGGATGAAAGCTCGTGGCTGAGCACAAGCGTGTTGGCCTCATCGACCGGCCCGGCCTGCTCCATGTGGCGCCTGACCCGGGTGAACACCGAGCCCATGTTGACCGGGATATGCATCACCGATCTCGTTGCGGCACGCAGGAATGGCTTGTCGCGAAAACTCAGTTGCCGACCCCCCCAGCCATCGGGGTTGAACTTTGCACAACACCCGGTGGTGTTGATGCTGCTGTCGTAGCGGGGAACCTCGTTGATCTTCATCATGCAATCTCTTTCTTCTCCATCAAGAGTCTGCGCCGTATTCCGGCTGCGCGCCATGATGCCGGTCAAGAAACCGTGGGTTGACCGCCGGCCGCGCGGCGTGGTTTGGGTGCGGCCATGGCAAGGCGGCGCAGACGGACAAGGAAAAAGCGGTTCCGGCCGGTGGTATTTCTGCTGCGCTGGGTCGGGCGGGGGGCGCTGGTCTTTGCCGCGCTGATCGTGCTGGCGGTACTGGTCTACCGGTTCGTCAACCCGCCGACGACGCCCTACATGCTGTCCGAAAGCCGCCGTCTGGGCGGGGTCGAGCGTGACTGGGTGCCGCTGGAACGGATCGCCCCGGTGATGGCGCGGTCGGCGGTGGCGGCGGAGGATGCCAATTTCTGCCGGCACTGGGGGTTCGACATGGGCGCGATCCGTGCGGCGCTGAACGCGGGCGCGGCGCGCGGCGCCTCGACCATCAGCCAGCAGGTGGTCAAGAACACCTGGTTGTGGCACGGGCGCAGCTGGACCAGAAAGGCGCTGGAGGCGCTGATGACCCCGGTGATTGAGGCCGCCTGGCCCAAGTGGCGCGTGCTGGAGGTCTATCTGAACGTGGCCGAGTTCGGCGAGGGCGTGTTCGGCATAGAGGCCGCGGCGCAGCACTATTTCGGGGTCTCCGCCGCCAGGCTGAGCCCGGTGCAGGCGGCGCGGCTGGCCGCGATCCTGCCCGATCCCAAGCGTCGTTCGGCGGTGAAACCGTCTGTCACGGTGGAAAAACGCGCCGCTGCCATTGCCGGCGGTGCCGCTACGATCCGCGCAGATGGACGCGATGACTGTTTCAGGAGTTGATCTGCCGCCGCTTTCACGGCATTCAGGCGCATGTCCGAACACTTGAAGATTTGCCGATGAACCGTCTGTTTCACGTCCCGCTGTCGCCCTTCTGCCGCAAGGTCCGCCTGTCGCTTGCGGAAAAGAAGATCGAGGTGGAGCTGGTCGAAGAGCGCTATTGGGAGCAAAGCGCCGAGTTTCTGGGCCGCAACCCGGCGGGCAAGGTACCGGTGCTGAAGATGAACGGCCTGACCTTGGCCGAAAGCGCCGCGATCTGCGAGTATATCGAGGAAATACAGCCCACGCCGGCGCTGATGCCGTCCGAACCCAAGGCGCGATACGAGGTGCGCCGTCTGGTCAGTTGGTTCGACGACAAGTTCCATCACGAGGTGACCTCGAAGCTGCTCTATGAGCGGGTCAACAAGAAGATCATGGGCCAGGGCTATCCGGAATCGAGGAACGTCAAGGCCGGGGCGAAGGCAATCAAGTATCATCTCGACTACATGGGCTGGCTGCTGGACCAGCGGCGCTGGCTGGCGGGCGACGTGATGACGCTGGCCGATTTCGCCGCCGCGGCGCATCTGAGCGCGCTGGACTATATCTCTGACGTGGACTGGAACCGCAATTCGGTGGTCCGCGACTGGTATGCCAAGATCAAGTCGCGGCCTGCGTTCCGGGCGATCCTTGCCGATCAGGTATCCGGCTTTCCGCCGCCGCCGCATTACGCCGATCTGGACTTCTGATTTGGGGGGGCGGCCCCCCAAGCCCCACGCCCGGCATTCGACCGGCAAGAAGGTGCAGGGGCTGAAACAGCGGCTGGTGGCGCGGGCGCTGGAAGAGGGGTTTAGCAAGGCCCGGGTGACCCGGCCCCAAGCAGTGCCGGAAATTGCCGGGCGCCTGGCGGAGTTCGTCGAGGCCGGGCGGCACGGGCAGATGCGCTGGATGGCACAGCGGACGGGCTGGCGCGGCGATCCTTCGGCCCTTTGGCCCGAGGCACGGTCTGTGCTGATGCTGGCCGAGACCTACACGCCCGGGCATGATCCGCTGGCGGTGCTGGGGCAGCGCGACCGGGGGGCAATCTCGGTCTATGCCCAGAACCGCGACTATCATGACATCGTCAAGAAGCGGCTCAAGCGGGTCGGGCGCTGGTTGCTGGAGCAGGCGCCGGGCGAGGCCATCAAGGTTTTCGTCGACACCGCGCCGGTGATGGAAAAGCCGCTGGCCCAGGCGGCGGGACTGGGCTGGCAGGGCAAGCATACCAACCTGGTGGCGCGGGATCTGGGCAGCTGGTTCTTTCTGGGGGCGATCTTTACCACGGTCGAACTGGAGCCGGATGCGGCAGAGGCCGGGCATTGCGGGTCGTGCCGGGCCTGTCTGGATGTCTGCCCGACGCGGGCGTTCGCCGCGCCCTTCCAACTGGATGCGCGGCTCTGCATTTCCTATCTGACCATCGAACATGCCGGACCGGTGGACGAAGATCTGCGGGGCGGCTTGGGCAACCGGATCTATGGCTGCGACGATTGTCTTGCGGTCTGCCCCTGGAACAAGTTCGCCGCCAAGGCGCGCGAGCAGCGCTATGCGGCGCGCAACGATCTGTTGGCGCCGCCGCTGGCAGAGCTGGCCCGGCTGGACGATGCGGGGTTCCGGGCGTTGTGTTCGGGCAGCCCGGTCAAGCGGATCGGGCGCGACCGTTTCGTGCGCAACGTGGCCTATGCGATCGGCAATTCCGGCGACAGGGGGCTGGCGCAGGCGGTGCGCGGACTGGCGGGCGACGATGACGTGGCAGTGGCCGATGCGGCCCGCTGGGCACTGGCGAAACTGGCGCCATGATCCAACGCAATCGACATGCCCGGTTTCCGTGCTAGGATAGCTGCATCAGTGACGGAGGTATGAATGAGCAAGAACCCCATCGACCACGACCATCTGAACGGCAAAGGAGCCCGCAGCCCGCGCTATTCGCGGATGGACCGTATTCGCGCCGGCGAGGCGGGGCATGTCTCTATCCGGATGCTGACCCGGCGTCGGCGCAAGGGCGAGACCGACGCGACGCTGGTCAAACAGTATTGCCGGATCGAACGCGGTTATCTGGCCTGAGGCTTGAGGCTCCGCTTGATCTGGGCCGGTCTGGCAAGGTGCGCTTCTATGTTCATTCCAGCAAGGTCTTGCTAGAAGGCAGTCTTTAGCGTCAGCCCCCGGATTCTCTCGCATGTCGCCCCTGCGCGGTATTCTGCTTTTTGTCTCTGCCGTCTCGCTGTTCGTCGTCATGGGCAGCCTGGTGAAGGCGGCGGTGCGTATCCCGCCCGGCGAGGCGGTGTTCTTTCGGGCCTTTTGTGGGCTGCCGGTGATCTGCGTCTGGCTTGCGGTGCGGGGCGAGTTGGGGGCGGGGCTGCGAGTGCGTGACTGGCGCCGCCATGCCGTGCGCGGCATCGCCGGGTCGATGGCGATGGGGCTGGGGTTTCTGGGACTGAAGCTCATCCCGCTTCCGGATGCCACGGCAATCAGGTTCGCCACGCCTATCTTAATCGTGATTTTTGCCGCGTTGATCCTGGGTGAGAAGATCCGGCTGATCCGGGTTTCGGCGGTCGCTGTCGGGCTGGTGGGGGTCTCTATCGTCATGTGGCCGCGCCTGAGTTTCAGCGGCGGCGACGCGGCGATGCTGGGAGCCGTGGTCACCCTGTGCTCGGCGGCGTTGGCTGCCCTGGCGCAGGTATTCGTCAAGTCGATGGCGGGCAAGGAAAGGACGACGGCCATCGTGTTTTGGTTCTCGTCCACTGCCGCGGCACTGGCGCTGTTGACGATCCCTTTTGGCTGGGTGCTGCCTTTGGGCATAGAATGGGTGTACCTGATCGGCGCCGGACTGGTGGGCGGGGCCGGGCAAATCCTGATCACCTCCAGCTATCGTTGTGCCGACGCCTCTACCCTGGCGCCGTTTACCTATGTGTCGATGATATGGGCCTTGATCATCGGGTATTTCGTGTTCGCGGAGGTACCGACGCTGCCCATGCTGGCCGGCGCGGCTCTGGTGATCGCGGCCGGGGTGGCCATCGTGCTGCGTGAGCGGGCGCTGGGGATGCAGCAGACGGCAGAGCGAAAGATGGCCGGACAAGGGCATCCCTGAACACCCCCGGGCGGGCGCGTCCAGCGGATATACCGGCCGGTGTCAGGGCTCGTTCCGGGATATCCAGACCTCGACCCTGCGATTGACGCCGCGACCCCAATCGGTGTCGTCGCAGGCAATGGGCATCGTCTCGCCGAAGGCATCGACCTGCAGGTCAAGCCGGTCGCGGTCGGCGGTGGGCGCGGCCCGCAGAACCTCTCGACGCACTGTCTCGGCGCGGCGCAGGGCAAGACGTTGATTGGCCGCCGCCCGACCCACTCCATCGCTGAAACCGACGAAGACCAGACTGTTGCGGTCATGCATGCCCCGTTCCAGCTGTCCGGCCAGAATCTCTATGTTCGAGCGTGACTGCGCGTCGAGCACGGTGCCGCCCTTGGCAAAGCGAAAGCTGAGTGACAGGCGGCTGGAGCCTTGCATGCGCTGCACCATGCGCTGCAACTCGGCGAGCGCAACCTCTCGGCCAGCGCCGGCGATGGCGTTGGCCAGACGCTGGCCTTGCGCCGAGACCGGGATCTCGCGCAGGCGCAGATCGACGAAACCGGCGCGCCCGATCACCGGCTGCGCCGCCGAGGACCGCGCGAAGTCCAGGAACTCTCGGGCCAGAACCGGCAGGCGCCGGGCCGGGGTGTAGACAAAGAGCGGCAGGGTCAGCGGGTAGTCTTCGGTCTTCAGCGTTCCGGTATTCGCGGTCGCGGGCCTGCCGCAGGCCCCCGCAAGGCTGAGCGCACGGGCATTGCCGGTTTCCGACAGCGCGGCGATGCCGATGGAATACGGATCGGCGGCGACCGCATCGGTCAGGTCGGCGTTGCTGGCATGCCGCGTGATACCCCGGGCCAGGTCGGTGCCCTGATCGAGCATCACGCGCCTGCGAAAAGCCTGGGCCAGCCCCGAGGCCTCTTCACGCAGGTGCAGCGCCACCGGCGCATCGGGCCCGCCCAGCGCGGCCCAATTGACGATCTTGCCGGAATAGAGCTGCGACAGCGCCTGAAGGGTGATACTGTCGAGCCGGTTAGAGCGGGCGACCAGCGGTACGATGGCGTCGAGCCCGACGATGCGGCTGTGTCGCGGGTTGCCAAGGTCGCCGATACCGGCCACGCGGCCAAGGCGGATCTCTTCCGCCGTCGCCTCTCGCATGGAAAGCGCAATGTCGGCCTCGCCCGCGATCAGGTCGGCAAAGCCTTCCGAGGTCGAGGTGACGTGGAACCCGATGCTTGCGGCGGGGCGGCCTGTGGCACGGTCGGTCAGGTCATAGCGGAAATCGGTGTCGCTGTTGACATGACGCTGCACGCGGTAGCCATTGCGCAGGCTGAACGCCTCTACCAGCGCCGGAAACAAAACCTCGCCCATGGTGCGGGCGCCAGAGATGGTGATGTCGGCGACATAGGCCTGCAGGTCGGGACAGCCCGGCCCGCCGCAAACCACGCCACTGCCGTCGAGGGTCAAAACGCCATAGACGGTTTCGACGCGAAAGAACTCGCCGTCATAGCCCAGCAGCGTGCCGGTGATCTCGACCGAACCGTCGCGCGATGTAAGCGTGACATCGTCGGCCTGGGCCCGGCCCAACGTGGCAAATACGAGAAGTGCGGCGAAAATCGCCGCACGCCAATCGATCATGTCGGATGCGACCCCTGCATTGTCTAGTTCGACGCGATCCTCAGGTCTCGCAGAAGATTTTTCAACACAAGATATTCACCGATGGCCGAACAATCGGGGATTGCAACGGTCATTTCCACCGTAACGGCCTCTCCAGAAGGCCCGGGTTCGATCACCCGGCCCTGAACTTCGGTGTCGCAATTGAAGGCGGTCACCTCGGCCTCGACGCTTAGCCGGATGACACCGCCGATGTCGCGGGTGCCGGAGGGATAAGAGTAGACCTGCGCCATGTATGGCTGGTCAAGTGTCGGGTCACCGAGCACGGTCAGGAAACCGCCACCCATCAGCGCGGCCTCGTCGGCGTCGCGGGAGGCTTCGGCCCAGACATGGCCCCCGTCGCCATAGTCGGCGCCGAATTCCAGCGCGTGAATCTGCAGGCCGGTTTCGCCCCGATGCACCAGCGCGACGCGTTCGATCTGACCAGCACCGGGCAGGTCGGCCTGGGTGGTGGTTTCGGTCTCGTCGGCAAAGGTCACGGTGAACCGGGCCTGCCGCGACAGGGCTGGAACCTCGGCGGTCAAGGTACCAAGCGGGTCGAGCCGCGCGGAAAAGGCCAGGTCGCCATGGCGCACAGTCACTTGCTCGTCACCGTGGCAGGGCGCGGTCAGGGTCAGGTGGACCATGGCGTTACCGGCGGCATCGGCGCCGGCGGCTGACAGGATCGGGCCGCAGGTCAGGCCAAACTGGTTGCGCCGGGGCTCTTCGACGATGGGATCGGCGGAAGGCTCGCTGGTCACCGCTACGCGGTCATGCAGGTCGATGCTGGTTGAGGGCAACACCGGGGTCAGCATGTCGCTTGGCGGGCGCGGCAGGTCGTTGCCGACGATCACCACCGGGGCCGGTTCTTCCTCTACAATCGGAGCGGTGACGGCGGCAACGATCACCACCTCGTTCAGTACCGGGGCGGGCTTTGCCTTTACCGGGACAGGGGCAGGCAGAGGCGCTGCCGAGGCAGCGGTCATCGCTGCGGCAGAGGCCTCCGGGCGCGGGGCACTGCGGCCGCTTTGCATCAGGAACGCGGTCACGGCAACGGTGCCCAAGGTGGCGCCTATCATGATTATTCGCTGTCTGTTCATTTCCATTGCCGGTCCCCTCGCCAGGTGCGGTCCTGAACGTTTGTGGCGGGGAAATGCGGTGATCCTGTGGCGGTAGTGTGGAAACTGCCGGGTTCTTTGCGGCAGATCCTTCCGAGCAACGTTTCCTGCATCGCGTCGCTGCCCATAACTCAGGTTCACAGGTGGGGTTCGGTGATGGATCTCGTGCAGGTAAACATGCGCTGCCGGGCAATGGTGATCGGCTTCTTCGCCAAACTCTCGCGGTGGAGCCTGAAACGTGACGTGTTCCACTCGCAGGTCGACCTGCAGGCCGCCATCAACCGCTGCCTCGCCGAGCACAACGAAACCGACGCAAAGCCGTTCATCCGGCGTGCCGGACCAGACGACATTGTCGCTGCGCGAAACAGAGGGTTCCAGGCGTTGGAGGCAAACCACCAGAGTGGTTGGTGTTATGGCTCTGAATTCTTGCCCTCATCCTCTGGCATACCAGCCATTGTCGACATAGGTCGCGTTGCCGTTGACGAAGCTGGCTTCGTCCGATGCCAGGAACACAACGGCGGCGGCAACTTCTTCGGGATAGCAAATACGGCCCTGCGTTGCCGCCATGCCGGAATCTTCCCATTCTTGCCCCGCCGCATCCAATTCGGCAATTTCCTTCAACCCGTGGGCAGTTTCCACAAAGCCCGGGCAAACCGCGTTGCAGCGGATACCGGCGTCGCGGTACTCGGTTGAAATGGTGCGTGCCAATTGCAGCACAGCGCCCTTGGACATGCAGTAGACCGATTCCAGCGCGTACCCCAGTTCTGCAGCAATCGATGAAGTGATCACGATCGAACCGCCGCCTGTCACGCTCATGTCTTTGACCGCCCGGCGGCAGGTCAGAAACGCGGATTTCACGTTCACGTCCATCAGCCAGTCATACTCTTGCTCGGTGGTTTCATGCAGAGGTTTCACGATGATGGTGCCGGCGTGGTTGAACAGAACGTTGTAGGCGCCAAAAGTTTCGATGGCGGCGTCAAAAGCGGCGTTGATCTCGGCGTCCCTGGTTACATCCGCATGGAAAACCGCGGCCTCCCCGCCTGCGTCGCGGATCATGTCCACGGTCTTCTGCCCCTCTTCATCCTGAATGTCGAAGATACTGACCTTGGCGCCTTCCCTGGCAAAGGCCAGCGCGGTTGCCCGACCCATCCCGGTGGCACCGCCAGTGATCACGGCAATCTTGCCGGCCAGACGGCCGTTCTCGGATTTGGAATCTTGGGTCATGGGTCACTCTCCAGAAAAGGGCTTCAGATGCATTCGCCACCATCAATGACCAGCGCATGACCGGTCATGAAGGTCGACATGTCAGAGGCCAGAAACAGGATGGAATCGGCGATTTCGCCGGTGGTGCCCCAGCGGCCCATGGGAATCGTGCGCGAAACATAATTTTCCAGCTTGTCCCGCCCGCCCATCTGCGTCTCAAAACCTGCGTTGAAGGGGGTGTCGATGAATCCGGGGCAAAGGGTGTTGAACCGGATGTTGTCCCTGGCATAATCCGCCGCCATCTGGCGCGTCATCGCCACCACCGCATGTTTGGTGGTCGCATAGGCAATCATCTCGCGGTCATATTGCACGCCTGAATTTGACGAGGTTATGATGATGCTGCCACCACCCTGGGCGCGCATATGCCCGACCGTGGCGCGGGCGGCGACAAAGTGCGATCGCACGTTCAGCCGCCAGGACATATCCATGCCCTCTAGCGGGACCGTCTCCAGATTGCCCTCGACCTGGAAGCCCGCGTGCGAGTGCAACACGTCGATACGGCCGTAGGTTTCGACGATCTTGTCGATCTGGGCGCTGACGGCGCCGTCATCGAGCACGTCCAGCCCCTCTGACGTGGCGGTCACACCTTCGGCGCGCAGGTCATCGACGACGTTGGCCGCCTTTGCCGCATCAAGGTCCGTCACCACCACCTGCGCCCGGTGGCGGGCCATTGCCATCGCTCCGGCTCTTCCGATGCCTGATCCGGCGCCGGTGACCAGAACGACCTTGCCCTCCAGGGCCGGGAATTGTGACGGCGCAACCGCGGCCTGGGTGAAGGTCATCTGGATTTCTTGCCTCCGCGTTGAAGCAGCAACTGAGCGGTGATCAGCATCAGCAGGGATACGCCCAGAACCATAGTGCCAATCGCGTTAATCTCGGGCGTGACGCCCCGGCGGATCGACGAGAAAACGTAGATCGGCAGCGTGGTCTCGGACCCGGCGACGAAAAAGGCGATGATGAAATCGTCGAAACTGAAGGTAAAGCTGAGCAGGAACCCCGCAAGGATCGCCGGAAAGATCATTGGCAATGTCACCTGCCGGAAGGTGCCCATTGGCGTTGCATAAAGATCCGAGGAAGCCTCGGTCAGGGCGCGATCCATGCCCGCGAGCCGGGCGCGCACGATGATGACAACCAACGCCATCAGGAACATGGTGTGAGCGGCGATCAGGGACCCCATTCCCATGCGCAGCTTGGGTGGCTCGAACCCGCCGGGCCAGATCGCCGCTATCAGGGGGTTCAATTGGTCGAAGACCGTGACCAACCCGATCAGCGTGGCAATCCCGATCACGATGCCGGGGATCATCACGGCGACATAGATCAGCAGGTCAAAGACGGCACGGACCGGGCCCTTGATGCCTTGCAGCGCCACTGCCGCCATGGTGCCGAAAACGCTGGCACAAAGGGCCGAGGCGAAGGCGACCATCAGGCTGGTTTCCAATGCGTCCATCACGAAGGGGTTGTTCAGGGCCTTGCCGTACCATTTGGTCGAAAACCCCTGCAGCTGGCTTGCATGGCGCCCGGCATTGAAGCTGAACAGGGCGATCACCCCGATGGGGATGTAGAGGAACAGGTAAACGCATATGGTATAGAGTCTCATCCACTCACCTCACATGATCGACACGTCTTCCCGGCTTGCGCCGAGGCGGCTGATCAGCCGCATGTAGACCGTGACAGTAATCAGCATGACCACAACAAGGGTAACCGCGACCGCCGAGCCATATGCCCAGTTGCGCGATTGCAGGAACAGATCGACCAACGCGTTGCCGACGAAGAAGACCTTGCCACCGCCCAACAAGGCCGGGATCAGGTACTCGCCCATCAGCAGGATGAAGACCAGCATGCACCCGGTCGCGATGCCCGGGATCGAAAGTGGCAAGGTGATTTGCACAAAGGTGCGCCAGGGTTTGGCGCCAAGGTCGGATGACGCCTCAAGCAGGCGCTTGTCCAGTTTGTCGAGGCTGACGAAAATGGGAAACACCATCAGCGGCAGGTAACCGTAGATGATGCCAACCAGCACCGCGAATGGCGTGTTGATCAGCCGCACGCCCTCGATGCCGACAAAGTCCAGAAGCGCCGGAATGCCGCGCCCGCCCAGCAGGAATATCCATGCGTAGCTGCGGATCAGAATGGAGGTCCAGAACGGCACAATCACCAGCACCAACAGAATGGTCTTCCATTTCGGGTTGGCTTTGATGGCCAGGAAGTAGGCCAGCGGATAGGCGATCACCAGCGCCGACAATGTGCCAACCGGCGCCAGCGTCATGGTGTTCTTGAATGCCGTCCAACGCGCCGGAAGGTTGGCGTATTGTTCAAAGGTGAAAGCGGGCACAACGCCACCGGACGGTGCCCGCTCTCCGAAGCTGAAGATGAAAACAACACTCAGCGGTACTATCAGCATCACCAGAAACCAGGTTCCGGCAGGAGCTAACAGCAACCAATTGCGGGTGCGTTGCGTCATGTTGTTGTCATCCGTTCCTGATCAGGCCGACTTGAAACGTGCCATCAACTCGGCACGGTTCGGGTCGGTCAGGGTTGCGGCAGCGCCAAACTCCAGCGGGGTCAGCAGTTCCTGCGCCGGGAAGAGGATGGGGTCGTTCTTCAACTCATCCGGCAGCATCGCGTATGTGTTCGCATCTGCGGTCGGATAGCCATGCGCCAGCACCTCTTTGGTGTTCACTGTCGGGTCCAGCAGATAGTTGATCAGCGCGTAAGCGGCGTCCATATGCGGCGCTCCCTTTGGAATGGCGTAGTAATCGCTCCAGATTTCGCCACCTTCCCTGCCCAGCACATAGTGGATTTCGGGCATGTCGGTGTTCAGCTGTTTGCCATCGCCAGACCAGCAGATCGTCAGCCAGGCGTCGCCATTGCGCATGGCCGGCTGATAGTCCGAGGTGATCGCAAAGAGATGCGGCTTTACGTCGATCAGCAGTTTTTCGGCATCGGCAAGTTCGGCCTCATCCACCGAGTTGAACGAATACCCGTAGTAGTTCAGCGCGCTGCCGATGGTGGTCAGCTGATAGTCATGCACCATCGCACGGTCGGTGAACTTGTCCCGGGCGATGTCGAAGAACTCTTTCCACGATGCGATCGGCTTGCCGTCATTATGCGCCGTGTTCACGGCCATCCCGGTCGAGCCCCAGTTCTTGGGCACCGCATAAAGCCTGCCATCGACAGATCCTGCTTCGGCATAGCGTGCGTCAAAGGCCGAGCCATCGTAATTCGGCAGCTTGGAGGTATCCAGCGGCTCTATCAGGCCTTCCTCGACATAGGTGGTGATGGTGTAGTTGGTTGGCACATAGACGTCCCAGCCCGTCGCCCCGGCCTGCAGCTTGGCCAGCATTTCCTCGTTCGAGCCGAAGACGTTGACCTGAACATGGGCGCCCGTGGCCTCGGTAAAGGCCTCAAAATTCGCCGGGTCGTGGTAGTTTGGCCAGGTCGCCAGGATCACCCGGTCACCGATGTCGCCGGCAAATGCCGGGCTGGGGCGCAAGCCCGGAACGGCCGCACCCAGGACAGTGGCAGCGGCTCCGAGGCCCGTCACGTTCAGGAAATGACGGCGGGTGACAGACCCTTTCCTGTAGCGCTCCAGCTCTTCCATGAACTTCTTTTTAGAGATGTGGTCGATTTGCTTCGTCATGTTTTTCACTCCCTTTGGTTGCGGTCTTTGTTAGTTTCGATCGAGGATAAGCGCGGCGCTCGGCTCCCACGTGACGGTCGCCTTGTCGCCCACGTTGAACGGCCCCTCGGCCAGCTCTGACTGGCGCGGCGAAAGCACCAGGAAATCGCCAAGTGTTTCGTGGCTCACCAGATATTCTGTGTGCTCGCCCAGAAAGATCCGGTTGTGCACCTCAACATCCACCCCGGCGTGCCTGTGGTGCAATTTCATCTGCTCGGGCCGCACGCTGATGCAAACCTCCTGACCCACGGACAGGTCCGCTCCAGGCTTGCCTTGCACGCTCATGCCGTTGTCCAGAGCGACCGTGGCCAGTTCACCTGATCTGTCAGAGATCTTGCCGTCAAAAAAGTTGGATGTGCCCACAAAATCAGCAACATAACGCGAGTTTGGCCGATCATAGAGCTGTTGCGGGCTGCCAATCTGGACAATGCGGCCATCGCGCATGATGCAGATGCGGTCGCTCATTGACAGGGCTTCTTCCTGATCGTGGGTGACCAGAACAAAGGTGATGCCAAGCTGGCGTTGCAGGTCCTGCAGTTCGATCTGCATTTCCTTGCGCAGCTTGCGGTCCAGTGCCGCCATCGGCTCGTCCAGCAATAGCAGCTTCGGCTCATTGATGATCGCCCGGGCGAGGGCCACGCGTTGTTGCTGACCGCCCGACATTTCCCAGATTCTCCGGCTCTCGAACCCGCCAAGCTGCACGACGTCCAGCGCCTTGCCGACCTTCTCGGCGATCTGCGCCCTGGGCAGACGCGGGCGGCGCTGGCGCAATCCATACCCGATGTTCTGCGCCACCGTCATATGCGGGAACAAGGCGTATTGCTGGAACACCATGTTCACCGGGCGGTGGTGTGCATCAAGGGTATTGACCACTTCGCCGTCCAGCAAGACGTCGCCTTCGCTGGGGGCCTCGAACCCCGCCAGCATTCGCAGAGCCGTGGTCTTTCCGCACCCGGATGGCCCGAGGAAAGACAGGAACTCTCCCTCGCCAATCGACAGGTTCAGCTCGCTGGCGGCCAGCACATCGCCAAAACGCTTGGAAACGCCCCGCAGTTCGGCGATCACCTTTTTTCCCGCCGGGTTGGTGCCCCCGACGTATCCCCCGTTTTCCATTTAGCTCTATCTTTTTCCGATTTGCTGAATACTATCGATATTGGAAAAACTGTAGGAAAAACTGATTTGGCTGTATATACCACGTTTTTAGTATATCAATCAGAGTAGTGGAAAGCGGAACGTGAAAACACTGATAGCGGCTACCGGCGCTCTGATAGATGCAATCGGGACCGAGGGTTTTGCGCAGGCATTGTCTGACGCTCTGACGGGGATCGTCCCGATCGATTACACGGTTGTGTTCGGCTATCTCGGGGCGGCACGCCCGATGGACCTGTTCGACGATTTCCCAAGAGGAAAACGCAAGATCTTTGTCGAAGACTATCAAGAGGGCCCCTACCTTCTCGACCCGTTCTACCTCGCCTGCGGGAACCAGGTTGTTCCGGGCCTTTACAGGATCAAGGACCTGGCACCGGACCGGTTTTTTCAAGGCGAGTACTTTCGAAGCTATTACGCCCGTACAGGCCTGGCCGAAGAGATTGGCTATTTCATTGAAATGCCGGACAACGCCATCATAGTAGTTTCACTCATGCGGGCTCAAAAGGCCTTTTCCGCGAAAGAGTTTCGTCAACTCGGTGAATTCTGGCCGGTTGTGCAAGCTGCCTGCCAACGCCAATGGGGCCACCTCGCAACGCAATTCGGTGCAGACGCGAACGACCCTTCCGGTGAGAGCATGCACCACAGCGTTGAGCTCGCATTTACCAATTTCGGAGAGGGGGTTCTTACCCCAAGAGAGCGGCAAGTGGTTGAATACACTCTCAAAGGGCACTCGGCTGATGCGGTCGGCCGAATTCTGGCAATTTCACCGGGAACCGTGCGTATTCACAGAAGAAACGTGTACTCAAAACTTCAAATCAGGTCTCAGGGAGAGTTGTTTTCCAAATTCATCGACACATTGGTATCAGGCGGCAATCCCCAAAAGGCTGGCCAAATTTTTTGAGGCGCGCAGACCTTTCGCCGGGAGACTATGTTCAAAGCACCCCGGCCCTGGATCCCTCTGCGGGGAATGTCGCGTCCGGGTGGCTCCCGGGTCAACCTGGCAACGGGCACCCTAGCGCCCACATTCCAGATCATACCTGACCGTCTTGAACGGCACACCATCGGGATCGGTTTCAGTGTCAAGTTCACGGGCATAGCGGTGCCCTTCGTAAACTGCGGCGGCGATGGTGGACGGGCCGTGGCAATCGCCGATCCGCCGGATCGACGCGACCCCGGCAGCCGCCAGTTTTTCGGGGGTCCCGTTCAGCGAATGATACAGGGCGTCATTGGGTAGCCGCATGGTGACCGCGACCAGCGCCCCCGGGCGGTTGTCGCGGCTCGCGGTCACCAGATCAACCAGTTCGACACCGCCCGCGCCAAGCGCCACGAGGTTGTGGCGCGGCAGGATTTCGACGCCAAGATCGACCAGCCGCTTTTCGATGTGCCCCTGTTCCAACGTGTATTCGGTCCAGCTGCTGACGCACAGGCCCGGCGTGGCCAGGGTAACCGCATAGCCCTCGCCGGCAAGCCACTCGGCCATCACACCGCCCATGTAGTAATGGTCGTCGTCAAACACCACGACAGGCCCCTTGGGCGGACGCTTGCCATCCATGATGTCGTCGGGGCTGAACGCCAGCGGCAGGTCGGCCCCGGCAACGGGAGTGTGGATGTGGCGCCCGACGCCGTCGCGCCGCCACGTGGCGCCGGTGGCCAGCGCCACATGATTGGCACCAAATTCCAGCACTTCACCGGCGCTCATCGGGCTGTTGAGATAGAGGTCCACATTCGGCATCTGCGCGATCTGACCCAGCCGGTAATCGCGCACCCTTGCCCAGGCGTTGAGGTTTGGCAGCGCGCTCTCCCGGCTGACCCGCCCGCCCGCCGCCGCACTGGCCTCGGCCATGGTGACGCGATAGCCGCGTTTGCCAAGTGCATGAGCCGCCTCCAGCCCGGCGGGGCCTGCGCCGATTACCAGAACATGGGTGTCAGATCCTTTCGCGGCGATCTCTTCGGGGTGCCAACCCTTGCGCCATTCCTCGCCCATCGTCGGGTTCTGAGTGCAGCGGATCGGGGCGCTGAGATTGTTCCATGCGGCGCAGATGTTGCAGCCAATGCACTCACGGATGTCGTCCGCCCGCCCTTCGTCGATCTTTCTTGGCAGGAAAGGGTCGGCGATCGAAGGTCGTGCGGCACAAATCATGTCGACCACCCCGCGCCGAATGGCCGAGACCATGGTGTCGGGCGAGGTATAACGGCCAACAGCGGCGACAGGTTTGCTGCTGACCTGTTTGACGAAGGCGACATAGTCTTCCTGATAGCCTTCGGGTGCAAAGCGCGAGGTCATGGAATCGTTCGACCAGTCGCTGACATTGACGTCCCACAGGTCGGGCAGTTCGGCCAGCATCTCTATCGCGTCGCGGCCTTCGTTTTGCCATTCCAACCCGTCCGGGCCCATCATTTCATCGACGGCAAAACGGGCTATGACGCCCATCGTGTCGCCCACGGTCTCTAGCGTGTCCTCCAACAGCTCCCGATAGAGCCGCAGCCGGTTTTCCAGGGGGCCGCCGTATTCATCGCCGCGCTGGTTGTGGCGGCGTGACAGGAAATGCGATGGCACCGTGCCGTCATGCCCGGCATAGACCACGATGATATCGAATCCCGCTTGCTTGGCGCGCAGGGCCGCGTTGCGGTGCCAGCGGCGGTAGGCGCGGATATCGCCAAGATCCATGGCACGCGCCTGCACCGGATGATAGTGCCAGCTGACCGGGCGGTGCATCGGGCCAATCGGTACCTCTCGGCTATAGATATTGCCGGTATCGTGGCCGTTATGAACTAGTTCCAACGCCGCGAGGCTGCCGTGCTTGTGCACCGCATCCGTCATGCCCGCCAGGTAGGGCACATCCATGTCGCCCCACAGGCGGGTTTCGGTAAAGGGCGTCACATCGCCGGTGGGGTGAAAGTCGCATTGTTCGGTGGCGACAATGCCCCAGCCGCCCTCTGCCTTCATGCCGCGCATGGCGATCATGCTGTCGGGAAACAAGCGCCCCATACCGTTGCAATGCGGCGCCTGATAGAACCGGTTGGGGGCGGTCACCGGGCCGATCTTCAGCGGCTCGAACAGGATATCATAGCGAGGGTCACGGGCCACAAAACTTGCTCCTTTAGGGGACGGCTCAGTCGGTTTTCTCATAAACAAGGAACGGCATGCGCGTGGCAATCTGATCGTAAAGCATCCGGCCCTTGTAGTTGGTTTCCTGTGTCGTCCAGTAGGTGACCGGGATGCCATCGGCCTTGGCCTCGGCATGCACAGCCTCTACCAGCGCGCGGCCCACACCGCCGCCACGACAGGCGGGATCCACGTAGAGGTCCATCAGAAAACAGGTGTCTTCGACGCTCCACAGCAGCCTGTGGAACAGGAAATGCGCAAGGCCGACGGGCTTGCCGTCCTGCTCGGCGATCAGGCCCTGAAATTCGCCCGAACCGCTGGACAACAACCGTTCAAAGGCGGTGTCATACACGACCGACGCAAGTCTGGTTTCGTAGAAGGCAAGATATGCGGTCCACAACCGGTTCCAGTCTTCGCGGTCATTCGCCGCGAGCGGGCGAATGATCACCGGGGGGGCATCCGGGTTGCTCAACACTTGATCCTTTCCATTTTCGGGTCAAACAGTGGGCGCAGCGAAGCGCTCGCCTTGTAGTGCTTGCCCGCGACCTCAACCTCCCAGACGCCTTCGTTGACGATGGCGGTGGTCAGCGGTTCGTCCAGTTCGGCAAAGCCGATGCCGACGGCGCCGCCCAGGGTATGGCCATAGCCTCCGACCTGCAGATGGCCGACCTCTACCCCATTGAGATAAATGCATTCGTTGCCATAAAGCAGCGGGTCGGGGTCTAACAGCAGGAACTGCAGCATCCGGTTTTTCGGCACCCCCCCGGCCTTGATGGCGGCCAGCGCGTCGCGGCCGATGAAGCCGCCGGGTTTGTCAAGCTTCACCGCGAAGCCCAAACCCGCCTCGATGGGGTTGTCGGTGTTGTCGACATCCAGCCCGAAATCGCGATAGGCCTTTTCCAGCCGCAGAGAGTTCAGCGTTTGCATCCCCGCATCGCGCAACCCGAATTCCCTGCCTGCCTCTTTCAGCAGGTCATAGACCTGCACGGCGGCGTAAGAGGGCACTTGCAACTCCCACCCCAGCTCTCCGACAAAGGTCACGCGGAAGGCTTTGACCACCCAATAGCCGACATCGATGTCAGCCCATGTCATGAAAGGGAACGCCCCGTCCGACATGTCGGCGGATGTCACCTTTTCCATCAGCATCCGGGCCTTGGGGCCGTGGATGTTGATCTGGGTGATGGCAGGGGTCAGGTCGGTAATGACGACGACCTCGCCCTCGGCAATATGCCGTTTCATCCGCATCAATGTATGGCCGTGGCTGTTTTCACCGACGACAACCATGAATTGATCCTGCGCAAGCCTGGTCACGGTCAGGTCGGCCTCGAACCCACCCTTTCGGTTGACCCAGGCGGTATAGACCAGGCGGCCCGGTTCCACATCGACCTCGCCGGCGCTGAGGCGGCTCATCAGGGCCAGAGCATTTGGGCCTTCGACGTTGAATTTGGACATGGTCGACATGTCCATGATGATCACATCCTGCCGCGCGGCGCGGTGTTCTTCGGCGTGCCATTCCCACCAATTCTGACGATGCCAGCTGTATTTCTCGATAAGGGCCTGATCGGGCGTCGGCGCAAACCAGTCGGGCATTTCCCAGCCGTGGCCTTCGGCGAAATAGGCGCCACTCGCCGCTAGGCGGTCATGCAGGACAGAGCGTTTCAGGTCACGCGCCGTCTCAAACCCCTCGTTGTGGTAGTGCTGGCCGAACATCTTGCCCAGCAGTTCCGGCCCGCGATCACGGCGGAAGGCGCGGGTGGCCTGGTGCCGGGTGAAGCGGTTGACGTTGATACCGGTGACATCAATCGGCGGGTGGCCGTCCATGATCCAATGCGCCAGAACCTTGCCAGTGCCCGCGCCATTCAGGATGCCCAGCGAGTTCATGCCGCAAGCGACAAAACAATTGCGCAGCTCGGGCGTTTCACCGACCAGCGGAGCCAGATCGGGGGTAAAGCTCTCTGGCCCGCAGAACAGTTTGCGCACGCCGATGTCCAGCGTCGAGGGCACGCGGGAATAGGCCTTTTCCAGATGCGGGCCGACTCGGTCCCAATCGGGCTCTATCTCTCCAAAGGCGAAATCGTCGGGGATACCGTCCAGCTTCCAGGGTGCCGCACCCGGTTCGAACAGCCCCAGCATCAGCCCGCCAACCTCTTCGCGGTAATAGGTATAGGTCGATGGGTCTTCCAGAACCGGCAAATCACGGCTCAGCCCCGGCACGTTTTCGGTGATCAGATAGTAGTGCTCGGCGGCCTGAAGCGGCAGACTGATGCCCGCCGCAGCCCCCAGTTGACGCGACCACATGCCCCCGCAGATCACCACGTTTTCGGCGGTGATCGTCTGGCCATCCGCGGTGCGCACGCCCGTCGCGGTGCCGTTCGTGGCCATGATCTGTGAAACAGTGACGTTCTCGAAAATCCGCGCCCCGCCCATGCGCGCGCCCTTGGCCAGCGACATGGTCAGATCGACCGGATTGGCGCGGCCATCCTCGGGGATGTAAAAGCCGGCCAGAACGTCGGAAAGATCGCCGATGGGGAACAGCTCGGCGGCTTGCCTTGGCGAGACCTCGTGAATGTTGATGTTGTAGCGGCGCATGAAGGGCGCAAGGCGGCGCATCTCGTGCACGCGTTCCTCGTTATTGGCGATCTGCAGGTACCCGACATCGCGAAACCCGGTTGGCAGCCCGGTTTCCTGTTCCAGCGTCGAATAGAGGTCGCGCCCATGGGTATAGATTTCGCACTCTGCCTCCGACGGCAGCAGCCCGGCCACGATCAGTCCTGCCGCGTGCCATGTGGTGCCGCTGGTCAGCTGGTCGCGTTCCAGAACCACCACATCGGTCATCCCCAGTTTGGTCAGGTGATAGGCGGTGTTGCAGCCGATCGAACCGCCGCCGATGATCACGGTCTGGGCATGGGTGGGAAGGCTTGTCATTGGTGTCGTCCTCGTTCTCATAATTCGGGCCGGGCTCGGGCCGGAGTATCAGAGTTTGGTGATCGTGTCGCCCAGCCGCACCTCGCCGTCGCCGACGATCTTGCAATAGATGCCGCGCAGGCGCAGGGCCTCGTGTTCCGGCGCCGATATCCAGTCGTTGGCCGGGCGGCCCATCCGCACCTTCCACTTGACGCAGCCATCGTTCCACACGTCCGATACCTCGACCACAGCGGTACCGATCTGCAACCGCGTTCCCACCGGCAGGTTGTGAAGCGTCATGTCGAGATCGGTCACGATGGCGTCGCCAGGGTGATTTGTGTTTTCCCGGTCGCGCCAGACCAGATCGAGCACCCGCCGGGGAATGATCGATACCTGAATGCGCGGGTCGGGCGATCCATCGGGCAGCTTCAGCCAGGGTGCGCCCATCTCATAGTCACCCGCGATTCCGTCGGCGACAGACATATGCAGGATGTCCGTGAAATCACGTTGGTTGCGATCCGGGCGGCGGCACAGCATTTCGACCGTTGAGCCGTCCTTCGGGGCGGCCAGAACGTCCGGTAGGGCAAGGTCCAGTTCCTCGCGTGTTATGTGATCGGGCAAGTTTGGTTCCTTTCATAGTCTTCCCGGGTCAGCCGAAAGAAAGAACACTGCGTGGCATAGGCAAGCCGCATCCCCTCGTCGGGCAAACCCGCTTTTTTCAGCACGTTTTGTGATGCTGTGTTTTCCGGATCGGTTGTTGCCACGATCTCGGGCAGCGAAGTCATTTCGAACCCGAACCGCACCAGTCTTTTGCACGCCTCGGTCGCGAACCCTTGCCCCCAGGCGTCCTGCAACAGCATGTAGCCAACTTCGATTTGAGCATCGGGATACGCCTCATCGACCAGCAGCGACCAGTCGGTGTCATCTTTTTCAACAGGCATAGGAAGCAATACGGCGCTGCCGATTTTTGTGCCGCTGTCCTTGCGTGTCAGCGACCATGTGCCAAGGCGCCCGCCAGCCCCGCGGCGGGTGTCGTTGTTGTGGAAATACTCAAGCGCATCATCAGGCGCCAAGAGGCCGCCAACGTATTTGACGACTTCTGCATCCGTGTAGATCGCCAACGCCAAATCCGCATCCGACAAGGTTATGGGCCGCAGGATCAGCCGCCTGGTTTCGAGAACCAGCTCATCCGGCGCGAGCGGCATGACCATGGTCAACTTGCATCCAGAATGGCGTAGTGCTTTTTGACTCTGGTCGGGATCGACCAGCTGCACACCGTGCCTTTGGGGACAAAAAAGCAATCGTCTGCCCTGAAGGTTTGGCTGGTGCCATCCTGTTCGGTGATCGTCACTTCGCCTT
>JAAELR010000165.1 GCA_024226455.1 Paracoccaceae bacterium | reverse complement strand
GCTCAGAAAATGCGGGGGGTGGTTGGTAGCGACAGTTCTGGGCATGATGCAGATCCATGTGGTTCAAACTCACATGGCTTTGAGTCAGAAAACCACGCCCACGTCACCAGTCTATTCAGTCGATTGCCCTGACAGCAAGCCCGGGCGGTATTGTTTCGAGCTCGAGAACACCTTATCCACCAACGGATGAATTGGTGAGTGCCCTTCGGGCGGTGATGTATGAATTCGACCACGTTTTTCCGCTAGGCATCGCCAGCCTCAAGCGTATCGAGGTAACCCTTGAGGAGCTGAACGGAGGGCTATGTTGGCCTCATAGTGCACGCACCGGGAACATGCTGACAGTGATTCCGGGGTAACGCGGACAAGCCCGACTGGTCACACATTCATCAGGAGCTGCGTCGTCCGCACGTGACGCTGTCGCTGTTGCCACCAGGCGCGGTGCTGGTGATGGACAACGCGACCTTTCACAAGCGCGTCGACACCGGGACGATGATCCAAGCCATCCGCACGTATCGGTGGCTCCACCGGGGCATGCGCTGACCCAACCTCCCGCCGTCAGGGCCGCTGACATCCTGCGCGAGACTGTCATCCTCAGGGAATCCGGCTCGGGCACCCGGATCATGTCGATACGGCTTTTTGACCGGTTGGGAGAGGGCACACCCTATCAGACCATCGAGATGGACTCGAACGAGACCATCAAGCAATCGGTCATCGCCGGGCTGGGCATCGCCATTCTGTCGCGCCATACGGTGACCGAAGAGCTGAATTCGGGACGCCTGGTCGAGATCAAGGCGCCTCAGCTACCGATAGCACGCACCAGGTTCGTCCTGCATGACGCTGGTCTTGTGCGTACCGGCGCCATCGAGATGGTGCTGGGTTTCATCAAATCCGCCAATGGCTCGTTTTTGCCGACCTGACGCCTTGCACCTCCCCCGGGGCGCGGCGACTGGCCGCAGCGCCCCGGGGGAGGGGTGATCAGATCGTCGCCTCGAAGAGCTCGGCAAGGTTTGCTTCGGTCAGTTCGATCGGGTTGCCGCCGCAGGACGGGTCGATGATGGCGCCCCTGATCAGTTCGGGGATCGCGTTGCGCGTCGCGCCCATTTCTGAGAGTTTGCGGGGGATCGCGAAGCTGTCGTTGAAGTCCTGCACGAAGGCGCGGAAACCGTCAAAGCCGCCTGTGATGCCCAGATAGGCCGCCACCGCGCCGAACCGGTCAGCGATGACCGGGGCATTGAAGTCGAGCACGGCCGGCATGCAAACCGCGTTGGTGGTGCCGTGATGGGTATTGAAATGCGCGCCCACGGGATGGCTGAGGGCATGGATGGCGCCCAGACCTTTCTGAAACGCCGTGGCTCCCATGGCCGCCGCGCTCATCAGGTTGCCCCGCGCCTCGATATCGCCACCATCGGCATAGGCGCGCGGCAGGTAGTCCTTGACCAGCCGCATGCCTTCCAGCGCGATGCCCTGGCTCATCGGGTGATAGTGGGGCGAGGAATAAGCCTCGACACAATGGGCGAAAGCGTCGAGCCCGGTGCCGGCGGTGATGAATTTCGGCATGCCGACGGTCAGTTCCGGATCGCAGATCACCACCGAGGGCAGCACCTTGGGGTGGAAGATGATCTTTTTCACATGGGTCACCGAATTGGTAATCACGCTGGCGCGGCCCACCTCACTGCCTGTACCGGCGGTGGTTGGCACTGCCACGATGGGCGCGATAACGTCGGCATCGGCGCGGGTCCACCAGTCGCCGATATCCTCGAAATCCCAGATCGGCCTTGTCTGCCCGGCCATGAAGGCGACCATCTTGCCGAGGTCCAGGCCAGAGCCGCCGCCAAAGGCGACCACCCCGTCATGGCCGCCGGCATTGAAGGCGGCGACACCCGCGTCGAGGTTGTTTTCATTGGGGTTCGGATCGACCTCGGCAAAGAGCCCGCGGCCCAGCCCGGCGGCGTCCATGATGTCGAGCGTGGCCTGGGTGATCGGAAGACCGGCAAGGCCGCGGTCGGTGACCAGCAGGGGCTTATGCATACCGGCCTGTGCACAGGCGTCGGGCAATTCGGCGATCCGGCCGGCGCCGAATTTGATTGCGGTGGGGTAGGACCAGTTTCCAACGAGGCTCATGTCGTCACCTTCTTGAGATGGTAGGATTTCGGGCGTGTCAGGTTGTGATAACCGATTACCGACAAACCGCCACCCCGCCCGGTGTTCTTGCAGCCGGTCCAGCACAGGCCCGGGTCAAGATAGTCGGCGCGGTTCATGAATACGGTGCCGGTCTCGACCCGGTCGCCGACGGCTGCCGCGCGGTCGATGTCGCGGGTCCAGAGGCTGGCGGTCAGGCCAAATTCGCTGTCGTTCATCAGGGCAACCGCCTCGTCATCGTCCCTGACGGGCATGATGCCCACCACGGGGCCAAAGCTTTCGTCGCGCATCACTCGCATGTCGTGGCTGACACCGGTCAGGATTTGCGGGCTGAGATACGCGCCACCGTCATCCTGCGCGAAAGCCCCGATTTGCGCGGTGGCGCCGGCGGCAATGGCCTCGGCCACCTGGGCGCGCACTTCATTGGCAAAGCGCACATTTGCCATGGGGCCTAGCGTGGTTTCGGGGTCCAACGGGCTACCCAGCTTGTAGCCCTGCACGATGGCCACCGCCTTTTCGACGAAAGTATCAAAGAGGCTGTCATGCACATAGATCCTCTCTATTCCGCAGCAGCACTGGCCAGAATTGAACATCGCTCCGTCGATCAGCGTGTCGACCGCCGCGTTGAGATCGGCGTCGTCCATCACATAGCCGGGGTCCTTGCCACCCAATTCCAGCCCCAGCCCGGTGAAGGTGCCCGCGGCGGCACGTTCCATAGTCCTGCCGCCACCGACCGAGCCGGTGAAATTGACAAAGTCGAAGGCATTGCCGGCGATCAGGGCCGAGGTTGTGTCGTGGTTCAGAAAGACGTTCTGGAACACGTCCTCGGGTATCCCCGCGGAATGGAAGGCATCGGCCATGCGCTCGCCCACCAGCAGGGTCTGCGTGGCATGTTTCAGCAGCACGCTGCTGCCCGCGATCAGCGCCGGCGCCACGGTGTTGATCGCGGTCATGTAGGGATAATTCCAGGGCGCCACCACGAATACCACGCCATGCGGCACCCGTTTGATATAGCGTTTGAAGGTCGCGTCCTCGCCCACCGCAATATCCGCGAGCGCATCCCTTGCAATGGCGGCCATGTGGCTGGCGCGCTCGTCAAAGCCGCCGAACTCACCGCCATAGCGCACCGGGCGTCCCATCATGTGCGCCAGTTCCGGTACGACTTCATCGTTCATCAGGCCCACGGCCGCAACGCCCGCCAGCACCAGATCGATGCGCTCTTGCAGGGGACGCGCGGCCCAGTCCGCCTGTGCAGTGCGAGCACGCGCCGCAGCGGCGAATGCGGCCTGCTCCGACAGGCACTCCCGGGTGGCAAAAACCGATCCGTCGATCGGAGATATACAAGTCAGTGTGGTCATGGATGAGGCTCCTTCAACAGGCTAAGGCACGCACATGGCCTTCGGTGGCATAGTCGAGGATCAACCGGTCGCGGGTGAGGATTGTCAGGTCTTCAGCTCGCGCGGTGGTGATCATCACCCGGTCTGCAGGATCCTTGGGCGGGCTACCGGGCAGGAAGGCCGACCCGGCAAGGATACCGGCGGTCAGAGGCGCAAGGTTAACGTCGCCCTGTTCGACGAAATCCGAGAACCAATCCGTGACCGGGCGGGTCAGCCGCAGTCGCCCGCGCGCGACCAGCAACGCGAGTTCCCAGGCGGTGCAGGGTGAGACATGGAACTTTCGGCGCGCACGTCTCGCGTCTTTCAGCGCATCCACGGCCGACGCTGCAATCGGGTCGCCGTTGCCGGTCCAGATTACCGCACAGGTATCCAAAAGCAGTTCACTCACGGTAGAGAACCGGATTGTGCACCGCCTCGGCCATTTCCGGATCGGCGGGTAATGTCAGGTCTACTCCGGCCGGGACGGTGACGGTGCCCCTGAGGCATCCGAAGATCGGGGGCAAAGCCGCTTCTTCTTCATCTCCGTCGGGCTCACGCGATGCGCACCCGCGAACAGGTTGGGTATTTTCCGTCCTGACAAAAACGACCCTTTCTCCTTCCAGGTTGACTTCTGCAGTTCGATAGCCAGCCGCGAGCCACGAGTAGGTAATAACACTGTTTGTTGGGTTGTTACTCCACCATGCGCGGTGCTTGCGAGCCGAGGGCGGAAGTTCGTCACCAATCACCGACTCGATCTCGCGAAACGTCATCGGAACCCGCGAGAAATCCTTTTCCTTCAGATACCCCTCCAACGGGTTGTATTTTGCCATCACGGTTGCTCCCATATGAACAGGGTGTAACTATAAAAACAACAGTGTTGCTCGTCAATGAAGCTACCTCGCAATTCCTCACGCCCTCTCGAACCCGCGCGCCACCTCCCAGTCGGTAACGACGCGATCGAACTCTTCGATCTCGACCTCGGCGGCGCGGGTGTAGTGGTCTACCACGTCCTCGCCCATCGCCGCCCGCAGCATGGCAGAGCCGTGCAGCGCGTCGCGGGCAGTGCGCAAACTGCCGGGGATCATGCCGGTCTCGCCTTGATAGACGTCGCCGGTGGCGGGCGGCGGCAGGTCGAGATCCTCTTCGATCCCGGCTACCCCCGCCGCCAGCATCGCGGCCATGGCCAGATAGGGGTTGATGTCAGAGCCGGAGATGCGGCACTCGATGCGCACCGCCTTGCTGCCCTCGGCGCAGAGCCGGAAGCCGGCGGTGCGATTGTCGACCGACCACAGGATGCGGGTAGGCGCGAAAGTACCTTTCATGAAGCGCTTGTAGCTGTTGATGTAGGGCGCCAGGAAATAGGTAAAATCAGGGGCGTATTTCAACAGCCCCGCGACGTAGTGTTTCATCATGGCGCTCATACCGAGCGGGTCGCTTTCGTCGTGGAAAGCGGGTGCACCACCCTGCCACAGCGACTGGTGCACGTGGCTGGACGAGCCGACCTTGTCTTGGTGCCACTTGGGCAGAAAGGTCGCGGCGTGGCCATTGGCCCAAGCGATCTCTTTGACCGCGTGCTTGGCTATACTGTGATACTCGGCGGTGTCCATCGCAGGGGCGTAGTGGATGTTCAGCTCTTCCTGCCCGGTCTCGGCCTCGCCCTTCGAGTTCTCGACCGGAATGCCTGCCGCGTAGAGGTGATTGCGGATCGGGCGCATCACGTGCTCTTCCTTGGTGGTCTGCAGGATGTGATAGTCTTCGTTGTAGCCGCTGATCGGGGCCAGGTCGCGGAAGCCCGATTTGCGGATCTCGTCAAAGCTCTTTTCGAACAGGAAGAACTCCAGTTCGGTGGCCATCATGGCGTCGTATCCCATCGCCTTTAGGCGCTCGACCTGGCGTTTCAGGATTGCGCGAGGGCTATGCGGCACCTCGGTGTGGGTGTGATGGTCAAGCACGTCGCATAGCACCATGGCGGTGCCCTCGAGCCACGGCACCGGACGCAGTGTGGTCAGGTCGGGCTTCATCACATAGTCGCCATAGCCGCCCTCCCAACTGGTCGAGGCATAGCCGTCGGGCGTCGCCATCTCTAGATCGGTGGCCAGCAGATAGTTGCAGCAATGGGTTTCCTGCCAGGCGCTTTCGACGAAATGCGCAGCGTGAAAGCGTTTGCCCATCAGGCGGCCCTGCATGTCAATCAGGCAGACCAGAACCGTGTCGATCAGCCCCTCGGCGACCTGATCCTTCAGGGTTTCAAGGGTAAGTGTGTTTGCCATGTCAGTCTCCGCTCGTCCCGGCCCCGTCAGTCTCGGCAGGCGTGTCGATGATTGGCTGTGACAAGATCTCCATTGCCATGGCGCGTATCTCGTCGACGTTTGGTTCGCCCTCAAAAAAGCCCAAGGTAGAGTGGGTTTCGCTTTCGTAGAGGTCAGCGTGAAACAGCCTGTAAGTGGCGTCCGGGTTGGCCTCGGCGTGGTATTCCGCCGTGAAGCTATAAGAGCCCACCGAGACCACGCGCAACAGGCAATCCCCCCGAAACTCGGCAAACAGGAACGCCTTTGCATAGTCGCCCTTCAACTCGCCGAAATCCACTTCGAGGATCTCGTGACCAAGCGGCGAGCTGTGCTGTTGGACGATGGTGTAATCCTGCGCCCCGGGGTTGGTGAACCTTTCCCAGCCAAAACGAGGGCAACTGTCGGAGACTTGTGCCGACACAGCGCCGCAAGCCAGGCCAAGCGCGCAGGCGGCAAACAGAACATTCCAGACGCGGTGCAAAGGGGCATCTCCTTGGGCATAAGCAACCCGGGGCGGCATTCTCGACCGCCCCGGAGCGCGTTCATTCAGCCGTAGCGATAAGGCCGACCGGCCTTTTCCATGTCGGCGTTATATTGCTTGAAGATCTCGACGACCTTGGCCTTGGTTTCGGATTCCGCAGCGATCTCGTCCCAGAAGACCCGCGCTGCGGCCTCGACGGTGGCCCATTCCTCGTCCGGGATCGAGGTCAGCTCCATCTTCGGGCCATTGACCCGCAATGCGGCCTCGCCGCCCCAGTACCACCACTGGCGATAGTAATGCGACTGGTCGCAGCAGACCCGGAACAGCGCCTGCAGATCCTCGGGCAGTTCGTTCCAGCGGTCCATGTTGGCAAAGAACGATCCGGCCCAAGCGCCCGAGATGTTGTTGGTCAGGAAGTAGTTGGTCACATCCGCCCAGCCGACGGTGTAGTCCTCGGTGATCCCCGACCACGCGATACCGTCCAGCTCTCCGGTCTGAACCGCGACCTCGATGTCTTCCCAGGGCAGCGTCACCGGCACCACGCCGAACTGCGTCAGGAAACGGCCGGCGGTGGGGAAGGTGAAGACCCGTTTGCCCTTGAGATCGGCAAGGCTGTGGATAGGGTCCTTGGTGGCAAAGTGGCACGGATCCCAAGAGCCGGCGCTGACATGCTTGACGCCAACGGCGGAATACTCGGCGTCCCAGATCTCATTCAGACCGTACTGGTTGAACAGCACCGGCACGTCGAGCGAGTAGCGCGAGGCGAAGGGAAAATATCCGCCGAACACGGTGACCTCGGTAGGCGAGGCCATCGAGTCGTCATCCGATTGCACCGCATCGATCGTGCCGCGCTGCATCGCCTGGAACAGTTCTCCGGTTGGCACCAGCTGGTCGGCATAGAACAGCTCGATCTGCATCCGGTCGCCGGCGATCTTGTTGAACATCTCGATAGCCGGGTCGATGACATGCTCGGCCAGCGCCGGGCCGGCATAGGTCTGCATGCGCCACTTGACGGTGGACTGTGCCAGCGCGGGCGTCGCCAGCGGGGCCGTGATGGCGCCGACACCGGCACCGGCAATGAACTTGCGTCTTGTTGTCATTCTTCTTTCCTCCATTTGCTTTCGATGCTCAACCGTCCCCTTGCGATAGGGCTCTTTTCATTAATTTCCATAGATATACCCCGGCAGCCACAGGGCGATTTCGGGGAAGATCATGACGATGCTCAGCGCCAGCACCATGACCAGCACGAAAGGCGTGATCGAGGCGTAGATGTCGCGCAGCGTGATCTCTGGCGGCGCCATGGCGCGCATCAAAAACAGGTTATAGCCGAAGGGCGGCGTCATATAGGCAATCTGGGTGGTGATCGTATAGAGCACTCCGTACCAGATCAAATCGAAGCCCAGCGCCTTGACCAGCGGCACGTATAGCGGCGCGACGATCACCAGCATGGCGGTATCGTCCAGAAAGGTGCCCATCAGGATGAACGAAAGCTGCATCAGGATCAGGATCACCCATGGGTCCAGACCGAGACGCTCGGTAAACAGGTTCTCGATGGCTTTGACTGCGCCCAATCCGTCGAACACCGCACCAAAGGCGAGGGCCGCCAGAATGATCCACATGAACATGCATGATATGCCCAGCGTCATGCGCACCGAGGTCTCGAATACTTGCCGTGTCATGCGGCCCTTCAGCACTGCGGCCACGAAGGCGGTCAGCGCCCCGATGGCAGAGCTTTCCACCAAGGAGGTCCAGCCATTGACGAAGGGCACCATCATCGCGGCAAAGATCGCCAGCGGCAGCAGCCCGGCACGCAGCAGCGCCAGTTTCTCGGCCATTGGCATGGCGCGTTCTTCCGGCGACAGGGCCGGGCCGAGTGCGGGGTTCAGACGGCAGCGGATGGCGATGTAGAGGACGAAGAGCCCGGCCATCATCAGCCCTGGCACAATACCCGCCAGCCATAGTTGCCCCACCGGCTGGCGCGCGATCATCGCGTAGAGCACCAGCACGACAGAGGGCGGCACCAGGATGCCAAGGGATGATCCGGCCTGAATAACGCCGGTAACCATGCGTTTGTCATAGTTGCGTTTCAGCAGTTCCGGCAGTGCGATGGTGGCGCCGATGGCCATGCCTGCAACCGAAAGCCCGTTCATCGCCGAGATCAGCACCATCAGCCCTATGGTCCCGATCGCCAGCCCGCCGCGCAGGCCCCCCATCCAGACATGGAACATCTTGTAAAGATCGTCGGCGATCTTCGATTCCGACAGCACGTAGCCCATGAAGATGAACATCGGCAGGGTCAAAAGCGGGTACCATTTCATCAGCTTCATCGCCGACGAGAACGCCAGGTCATAGCCGCCCCGGTCGCCCCAGAGCGCAAGCGCGGCGATCACCGCAACGAAACCTATGGCGCCGAACACCCGCTGACCGGTCAGCAGCATCGCCATCATCGTTGCGAACATGAAGATCGCGATCATCTCATAGGACATCCGGCACCTCTTTCCCGCCAAGGCGCAGGATGTCCTTGCAAAGCTCGGACAAAGCCTGAAACAGCATCAGCGTGAAGCCGAAGATCATGATCGTCTTGATCGGCCACAGATAGGGTCGCCAGGCGGTGGGGCTGCGCTCGGGCCGACCCAGAACATCGCCTGCCCCTTCAGCCCCGCCAGTTGCGAAACCCGAAATCAGGTTGCCGAAGAAGGAAAACGGCTCTGACCCGTAGTAGCCCAGCGAGTAGGCGGTCGAGCCGACCGCGCCCCAAAGCAAGCAGCCGAGATAGAAGATCAAAAACAGCACCGTGATCACGTCCACCGCCGCCTTGCGCCGCGGGCTCCAGCCGCCATAGAGCAGGTCCATCCGCACGTTCGACCCCAGCTGGATCGAGTAGGGCCCGCCGAGAATGTAATAGGCAACCATGGCGAACTGCGCCATTTCCAGAGTCCAGAGCGACGGGTTGAAAAAGGTCTTCGAGATCGACGACCAGAGCAGGATCGCCATCATGGCAAAGATCCCGTACATGGCGACACGCCCGACCCGGTAGTTGACCGCGTCCACGAAGCGGATGAACCCGCGCAGCAGCTTCATGCCCGCACCTCGGCCGACTGGCCCGCTATTTCCACCGCCCGGACAAGCGTTTCCATCAGGTGACCGGCCATGGACCGTGCGGCCTCGAGTGTATCGACCAGGTCGTTGCGGATCTCGATCATCACGGCTTGCAGCCCCCGCGCCTCGGCATGTTTCTGCAGCGTATAGGTGACGCCGTCGGCAGCGCTGTAGGGCTCGTTGACGGCAGCATGCATCACGCCACGCTCTGCTTCGATCCGGACGGCGGCCCGCGCGATCTCGCCGCGGCTGTGAAACAAGTACCCCAGGTCAAGCTCGCGCGTCCTTCCCCGGTAGACCGGGGTGAAACTGTGGACGGTGACAAGCACCGGCCGCACACCCTCTGCGGCCTTGGCATCGATCACCCGGGCCAGGGCGTGGTGAAATGGCGTGTGGATCTCGTCGAACCTCGCCTGCCTCTGGGCTTCGGTCAGGCCGGTGTTGCCGGGGATCGGGTCAAATTCGCCTTGCACGGGAATGCAGTCGGGCGCCTCGAGCGGGCGGTTGCAGTCATACACCAGCCGCGAGATTGCACCGGCAACCAGCGGCGCGTCGAGCTGGGCGCAGAGCCGCAGTGCCACATCCAATGCACCGATATCCCAGGCCGCATGCGACCTGAGCGTGGCGTCGTCCAAGCCCAGCGAGCCATAGAACTGAGGCATGAAGGCCGACGCATGCTCGCACCCCAGCACAAACGGAGCCTTTCCGTTCGCGCCGTGGATGGTGGCGGGCGGCCAGCCGGTCTGCGCCATATATCTTGTCCCCCGAGCGGTATTTGTGTAATTATCACTACATCACTCGCGCGACTGTCAAGATCGTTTCTGTAGTTATCGCTACAAAGCCGCCCCGAGTGAAGCGAATGAGGCAAAGATGGGCAAGAGGACGCTGGTCCGGGATCTGGTCAAGGAACGGCAGAACGACCTGACCGCAGCCGAACGGCGCCTGACGGCCACGCTGCTGGACGATTCGCTGATCCCCGGCCTGCAGTCGATAACCAAACTGGCCGAGGATGCCAGTGTGTCGACGCCAACTGTGATCCGGCTGGCGCGCAAGCTGGGCTTTGACGGCTTCCCCGACCTGCAAAGCGCGATCCGCGACGAGGTCGCGGCCCGGGTGAAGGAACCGCTGGCAAAGCTCGAGCCTCTGGAAAGGATGAGCAACCGCGACCACATCGTCAGCCGTTTCGCCATGGCGGTGTCGCACAACATCAACCGCACGCTCGACCGGCTCGACCTGGCCGAGTTTGACCGGGTCGCCGCGCAACTGTCGGACCCGTCGCGGCATCTATACCTGCTCGGCGGGCGCATCACCCGCTCGAACGCGCATCATTTCTTCAACCACCTGCAGATCATCCGGTCCGGCGTGTCGCTGCTGGACAGCTCCCCCAGTGTCTGGCCGCAGTCCCTGCTGGACATGGACGAGAAATCGACCCTGATCGTCTTCGACATCCGCCGCTATGAAAAGGAACTGGAGCGGCTCGCCCGGCTGGTGGTCGGCCAGGGCGCCGATATCGTGCTGTTCACCGATCAATGGGGCTCTCCCATCGAACGGCACGCTGCGTTCTGTTTTCGCAGCATGGTCGAGGTCCCTTCGAGTTGGGATTCGACCCTCGCGATCAGCTTTCTGATCGAGGCGCTGGTCGCCGAGATCCAAAGCCGCAGCTCGGGCGCTGAAAGGATCGCCGCACTCGAAGAGATGATCGGCGAGTCCCGCATCTTCCGCAGCCTCTAGCGGTCGCCTCGCGCCATGTGGTTGCAAAGATTCCGGTTGATTTGGCCGACATACCCCTTGACGCCCCCGGAATGCTCCCCTAGATCAGCCCGCGGCTCCGGCGGAGTAGCTCAGTTGGTTAGAGCAGTGGAATCATAATCCATGTGTCGGGGGTTCAAGTCCCTCCTCCGCTACCATCGGCCCCCCCACTTCCTGGATATTTTCTCCAACAAGGGCCGATAGATGGCCCGTGACCTCGACGAGCGCTCCGGTTTTTTTGGCAGGTCGGATGGCGATTTCGGCCACCAAAGACCGCAGCGCCTGTATTGCCTCCTGGTCGAAACTCGGATCTGGTTCCACAAACCGAGCTGCCAATGTGTCAATCGCCACCGCAAATCGCCCGTTCATGCGTCCCAGTGTCTGAGGTCCGTGGCTCAGGTTCCGTTTGAAAGCTTCAAAGCCTTGGCGTTCGATCTGCCTACTCCACTGCTCCCAGGCCAATACCGGATCACGGTAGATGGCTCGGAGGAGGTTTTTCACCTTCTCGGACTGGTAGGTGAAATCCCCTTGAATGCGCTTGCGGGTCTGCTCTTCTATCATCGCGCAGGCTCAATAGTGATAGCGGCACTGGGCGATGAGAAGCGCATCCCCTTCGACACGATAGACCAGCCGGTGTTCCCGGTCCAAACGCCGCGACCACCAGCCAGACAGCGATCCTCTCAGCGGCTCTGGCTTGCCCGTGCCTTCAAATGGCGTCCGGGTGCATTCCTTGATTAGACCGTTGAGGTGCTTCAATAGCTTGCGATCATGCTGTTGCCAGTGAAGGTAATCGTCCCAGGCCTGGTCATGGAAAACCAGCTTCACTCCTCAAGCGTCCGCTCTGTGCCCAGACCCGCACCGAGCTCCTCAACCGCCTTTAACAGGCGCGCGGCATTGCCAGGGATGCGCAGGAGATGACGGGTTTCTTCGTAGGCGGCGAAGTCTTCAAGCGACATCATCACCGCCGCGGGCTTGCCACCGCCGCGGGTGATGAGCACTGGCTCATGATCGGCCGCAATGCCGTCCATCGTGGCCGAGAGGTTCTTTCGGAGATCTGTATAGGATGTGGTGCGCATATTGTATGTGTACGCTTTTGCGTACTCTTTTTCAAGGATTCGATTATGTGAGCGGCGCCTTCTTGATCGGTGCCCTGGCCTTGGTCCCGGCAATATGCGCCGGTCCATAGGCCATCATGCCTCGAAGCTCCTGGGCAAGCTGTTCCTTTCTGGTCAGCTTTGCCCCGCGCTTTTCCATCTCCTGTTGTCTCTGGCTCATGCGCTGATCTCGCTCTTAGCGGGACACGTCCATAACCTCGGGTTGCTTCAGCTCGGGATACCGCGCAGAAAGCCGCGCCGCTTATCTCAAGGCAACCCTCGAAGCCATCGCAGCAGGTCATCCCGCCGCCCGCATCGATGAACTCATGCCATGGAACTTTGACAAGATGATCTGATACCGCTTACACCCCACCTTGGCCTATGACATCCGGTATCCGACATTTCGGAGAGTCATGATCCGTTCGCTTTCGTGTCCAATTTTTCGACGGATGCGACCGATATAAACATCCACCACATTTGTCAGTGGATCCTTATTCATGCCCCAGACCGAGTTCAGGATGCGCTCGCGGGATAGAACGCGCCCCACGTTGGACATGAACAACACCAGCAGATCGCGCTCTTTCTTGGTAAGCTCGATCGCGGTTTCGCCGACCGTCACCTGCATGGATGCTTTGTCGAATGTGATGTCGCCGACGCACAGCAGGGCGTCGCCCCCGGTTGCGGCATACCCGGTCGCACGTCGATCGAGGGCCTCGATCCTTGCGACCAGCTCGTCAAAATCGAAGGGCTTGGGAAGATAGTCGTCGGCACCGATGCGCAGGCCATCGATCTTTTCTTCCAGAGCATCGAGAGCTGTCAGCATGAGGATCGGTGTGGTGTTTTTGCGTGCGCGCAGTTTGCGACATACATCCTGTCCTTGAATGCCTGGCAGCATCAGATCAAGCAGGATCACATTGTATGCGCCAGCCTGGGCGTATTCCAGCCCGCTCTCACCGTCGCTGGCATGATCCACGTTCCAGCCTTCGGCGGCGAGACCCCTGCGAACGAAATCGGCGACACGGGTTTCGTCTTCGATAAGAAGGATGTTCATTGGCAAGCCCTTCGGTCTTTGTCGGGCTCATCCATAGTTATGTACAGCCATGGGCGCTATCGACACGAGGTAGAAACTGTCACTTTATACTCACGGGTTATGCCTGTTTTCTAGGCATTTCCGTATTGACCACGCGAACGGCAGGATTGCGGAGCAGATCAATCTCGATGCGCAGTCCTCCCAGCCCTGCATCCGTGAGGGCCACGGTGCCACCATGGGCTTCAACAATGGATTTCACAACGGGCAGGCCGAGACCGCTTCCCTCGACCCCAAGGCCGGAAGCGTTGGTGCCACGGAAGAAGCGCTCGAACGCATTGCGTTTTTCGTCCTCGCTCAGGCCTGGCCCATCGTCTTCGACTGCAATCAGATAGCCGCGAGCGGATGCTGACAAGGTGACAGCGATCGTGGGACCACCGTAACGGCGGGCGTTTTGTAAGAGCGCGAGGACCGCCTGGCGCAAGCGCACACCATCGACGGGTAACTTGGCAGGTTCGGAGGGCATGTTGAACTGAACATCCTGCGGGAACATATCCCCGGCCTCTCTCAGCACTATGCGCAGGTCCGTTTCACGGCGATCAAGTCGCAGGTGCCCTGCTTCGTGGCGCGCAACGGTCAGCATGTCGTCGACGATCTGAGTGGTGTGCTTTGCGGACTCGCGAATGCGGGCCAGAGCATCGGATGTTTCGTCGCTGAGGTCGCGGCTGCTTCGCAAAGTCACATCTGCCTCGCCCAGAATAATGGTAAGCGGCGTGCGCAATTCATGGCTGATATCAGCCATGAGCCTTTTGCGGTTTTCTTCACCGCGTTCGAGCCGAGCAATGAAACGTTGCAGTTCTGCCGTTCGCTTTTGGACAGTGTTTTCGAGGTGCTGTCTTTGCTCCTCCCGTGTGGCCTCCCGCTCGGATAGGCTTGTCGCCATTTCGCCGAGCACAGACCCGAGATCTCTGAATTCCCGACCTCCGCCAAGGGCAACAGGGTCTGCATAGTCACCCGTGCGCAGCTTCGCGAGGCTATCCTTGAGGTTGAGAAGCGGTGCCCGGATTTGTCGGTTGAATGACAAGAAACCAATCAGGAGCAAAACAGCGGAGAGTGACAGAAGAGCATAGGCAAGCGTTTCATTCCAGGCGCGGAATGCGGCCGCATCGGCCATTGTTTCTTCAACCTCCTCGATTTCCTTTTCAAGCGCTTCGTCGATCAGCTGCGTGAGATGAATGTCAATCTCGCGATCCAGAGGCTCACCGGATACTGACAGGGACAGAAGTGCATCGATTACCTGACGTATGTCTGTTTCCAGCTGTTCAAGAAGCTCCAGCTCCTCGATCTCTTCCTCACCAACCATTTCGATCTCACGGGCGATGGCCTTCCGAATATCCGCGATGTTCTGGTTGATCCTGTCCCGCAGTTCACGTTCACCGGCACCCAGTTCGAGGTCGCCGCTCAAAAGGGCATCGCCATGTTGCTTGAACAGGCGGTAGGCATTGGCTTCGAGCTGCAAGTGCATACTGTGGGACTCCAGCGCGAGCTGGACGCGCGCATCCCACCAGCGCGCCTTTTCGAGGCTGTAGAGATTGACCCATCCAAGGCCAACAATCAATGAAACAATGGCTGCACCGTAAAGACCAAAGAGCGTTGTTACTCTCATGTGATTGGCTCCCCTCCGGCTACAGCAGGCGTCAAATCGGTTCGGGGGCTTGCGACAATCACTGTCGCATCACACCGCTTTCTGAACAATTCTAGCAGGTTGTGCCTGTCTGACATAGCGTACCACCGCACCGAGGCGACGACCAGAAGGTTCGCTCCACCCAGTTCTGCACGGGCAAGGTCGAGGCGCAGGGTTTCTTCGGCGCTCAGATTGCGACCGGATTCAGCGATGCGCGTATCCAATCCTTTGCCGCTGTGTGCAAGCTGGCCAAGACCATAGGCAGTGAGCGCTTGGATGATCACCTCATCATCCGGGCGCTTGCGGGACAGCAGGGTTGCCGTCCGTCGCAGGCTGCCTTGCAGACCAATATGCCGGTCGCCGAGATATGCGGTTTTTGGTTGAGTGTTGGTCTCGTTAAAACATACGATCAGGTCTTTCGAACAATCCAGTGCTGCGATGTGACGGGTTATCGTAGAGGCGTGTTCGCCTCCAACCACAGAGATCGCGCCAGAGGCGAAGGTCATATCAATCGGTCGATCATTGATGTGACCCTGGACCGTGACCACAACAGCTTTCCCCTTGGGCTTGCATTTGCGGTTTATTGTCGGCTCGCGGAGGAGGTTCAGAGCTTTGCCTCTCGCAACGCGCCATGCGCAGTAGTGGTCCCAGGCCGTGGTCAGATTTTGCAGCGGAAGGGTAAGAAGTGCCAAAACAGCGAGGCTGGCGGCCGCTGTGCCCGGTGCGGCCTCGATCTGCCCAGCCCGAAAGAGCACTGCCAACCCAGCAAGCGCCATTCCTGCGTGAAGTGTTGCCTGCAAGGATGCCGTGCGGGACCGGCGTGCGACCGCATCGTCTCTTAGGGACTCGCCGCGTTCCGCGAGGCTGCGCAATTCCTTCCCGGTTCGCCCCATCAGGTCCAGCTCGGGCGACATGGCAATGCGTTCGATCATGTTGATCGCAAGAATGGCGCGGCGTGACCGCAGTACTCTGTGTCGTTGTTCAAGATGCCACGCGAGCGTGATCATCACGATCAGAGAAACCACAACGGGCAGAACGCCAGCAGGCGCAAGACTGGAATCGAGCGCGAAAAGGATCACTAAAGCTCCGGGTAATACCACGAGCGCGGTCAAAGCATTCGGCAAACCGCTACCAAACCAGAGGCGCGCGGCTGACAGGTCGCCGACGAACCGAAGAGACAAGGCTCCGACGCGCCGTTGTTCATGGCGTGATTTTGGCAAGCGCGCGATGTGCCGATAGAGCGATTGCCGAAGGCTGTTTGCGTAGCTCTGACCAATGGCTTCGGCCCGCCGATGCGCGACGAAGAGACAGAGCGCCGCGAAGAGGCCTGCCGCACCCAACTCCATAAGCGTACGTGCCCCTATGCCGTGGCCGGCATGAAGTGCCGCGAACGCATCCCGCGTCGCAAACGCGGCAAAAGCCGCCGACGTCGCCTGTCCGATGCCACAAAGAATAACCAGGACCGCATCAATGACGCGGTCCCTGGTGGCCAGAGGCGGGAGGTATCTCATGCGGCCACAACCTCTTCGCGCAGGTGCCGCATGAGAGGGGCGACAAGGATGTCGATGATTTCACGCGACCACAGGTCTTCGCGGGACAGGATCGGTAGGCCCGTTACTTCAGCGGCTTCCGCGGTTGCCAGCGGCGAAAGGCTGAGCATGCCAGAGATCGCGAAGGGGCTGAGGTTCATGCTTTCGAGCAACATCACGCCACCATATGCGCTGAGTGCGTCAGAAACCGTGAACAGGATACCGTCCAGGCGATCCCGGATGCGGGAGCTGTTCAGGATGGCACGGGTTTCCTGCTGAAACACACCATCCGCGATTTCGACCACGACCACTTCGGCCCCACGTGAAGCAGCCGTTGCGACAAGCGTGTCGAACCCTTTCTCGATCCGCTCCAGCGGCATACGGAATGTGGTCGCCATGCCGACATCCGTGAAATCCATCGCGGGCGTGCCGCCGTCTTCAAGGGCGTTGAAGTCTCCAAAAGCCCCGGTGCCGGTTGCCTTGACGCCAGCGACTGCGTGGCCTGCCCGCGAAAGGCCGTGAGCAAGGCTGGCAGCAGCGGTTGTCTTGCCGGAATTCATGGAAGCTCCGAAGACGCCGATCACTGTCACGCGGTCGTTGGCGGGCATGTCTTGAAGTGCATAGTTTGCGATGTTGAGAACGCTCCCCTGCGGTCCGGTCAGAAGTCCGAGCGCACGCAGCCTCGTCGGATTGCCGACCTTGCCGTGCTTGGCGTCCACACGCCCGGCAAGGCCACCACCGGCTGCCAGGTCAAGCATCGGCCCGTCGATGACTGCCGAAGCCAGAAACTGGTCTGGGGCGTAACGATCACCCACGCATAGAACAACCAGATCTCCAGGGTAGCTTGCAGAGTTGCGACGATCCGCAAGTTGAATGCTCTTGTGATGCCCAATCTCAACTATTTCGCTCAGGATGAGATCGCCCGGCACCGCCTGCGCAATGTTGCCGGAAACTCCGCGCACATCCGACCGCTCGACGCGGCGGGTGGTGAAGGCCCATTTTGCAAGATCACAAAGGGCAGGCGAGATTTGAGAAAACTGTGTCATACTTCGCTCCATGGCTGACGTGTCATTGCAGCCATTTTGGCAGCGTCACGTGAGAAACATCGCAAAACCAAATGAACGCAGATGATCAACTGGATAAACGTCAGATGAACAGCCCCGCCAAAAAGGCCCGGCAGGCCCGAACGCGCATATATGGGTCTATCCCAACAAAGGTACACGAAGTCCCATAGACCGGCCTAGCCCGGATTATTCACCGGCACGCGCAATTCGGCTGACGGCGGTGGCCTAATGCTTTGATTTAGTGTAAAGAAATGGTTGTGTGAACCTCCCTTTCCTCCGGACAAAAACTGCCCTGCTGCCATGACCGAAACTGCTTCACTTTTTCCGTCTC
>JAAELR010000164.1 GCA_024226455.1 Paracoccaceae bacterium | reverse complement strand
TCTGATTCCACCAACGACACCAGTTACTCCACCGCCGGCAGCCGCTAGTCAGCATACCCCGCGAAGCTCTAAGCGTTGAGTTGTTCGACATACTGCTGTGCGTCTTTGTATGTCAAGCTCTCATTTGAACCGGATTGCTGCCACATTAATCCGGTGGCATGGTCAACAATAACCTTCTCCGCTTTTTGCGCTTCGAACCGATTGTCAATATACGTCCCGACGTAACGATCAGCTTTCACGTAAAGAGAGAGATGCTGGACCTCCTCCGTGTTCATGGGTTCGCGGCGCAGGCGCAGGACAAGCTCGGCGGCTCCATCTGCACCGGGCAGACCGGGACAGGGTTTGTAGGGGATATTTTCATTCTTCACCACCTTTTTCCATTCATCCGGTCTCAGATTGCGCCGCGCCTGCCGGCAGACCTGGTCAATCAATTCCTCCGTCTCTCCCTCCGGCAGAGCGAGGGTTCTACGCAGTACATCTCTGATCTGATCGTCGAGATTGCTCTGATATTTATGGTTCAAAAAATGAACTTGACGCGCCAGTAAGGCGGCCTGTTCGCGCTCTCCTTTCAGAAAGTGCTGATCCGCGTAGATCACCAGCGACTGGACAAAAGTATCATTGCGGGATTGTATGGCGAAATAAGCCGCGATTCCGGCCACTATCGCAAAGATGATCACCGCCGCAATCGCCCCGCGTTTGATCCATGAAGCATGTTTTGCTCGGCGCACCGACGTCTTGAAGAACTGCATCTGCGTCGGCGTCATATCTTGCCCGACGCGGGCATGGAAGTCGTGCAGCAGATCCAGATCCGGCGGACGCCAGAGCAATCCCTCAGGTTGGCTCTGCTTTTTCCAATAGTTCGCTGCATCGGTTAGGCGGCGAAAAAAGCGCAGGTCGTCACGACTGTTATCCAGCCACTCCTTCAAACTCGTCCAGTGCGAAAGCAGGGCTTCATGGGTCACCTCGGCAATGACACCGCCGCGCTGATCGGCGGAAAGCGTCACTAACCGTGCGCCCGGCTGCGCGAAGACTCGCAGCACACTGTTCACACGGCGGGGAGCTTCGCCGTAAGCGATGATGTCAAGTACGGCAGCACGCCGGCGGGTATCCTGAGTGCCTTCGCCTAACTGCACCAATGCCAGAAACGCGCGGCGGGCGATGGCCTTATCCGCAGCGGGCAGGCTGTCATACAACCGCTGCGCTTCCCCGGCCAGCGCGCCGCCCACGCCGCCGATGGTTTTCAGCGTGTCCGCCGGTGCAATGCCCTCCGCCAGCCCTTCCCAGATGCGGGTCAGGGCAAACTGCAAGAGCGGCAGCGCGCCTTCACGCCCTGCGCTCTGGGTGCTGAGCAGATCAATGGTCGCCGCTTCCAGCGCATGCCCGGCGTGTTCGGCCGGCTTCGCAATGGCGTCGCGTAATTCCGCGGCGTCCATCACCGGAATCACCACTGCATGTTCGGCAAGCGCCTTATTAAATGCCGGATAACTCTGGGTCTGACCCAAAAAGTCGCTGCGCAGGGTCAGAATGACGGACACATGGCCGGAGGGGTCGGCCGCGGCGCAGAGCAGGTTATCGAGAAATTGCCGGCGCGCGCCGGGTTTGACGTCTTTGGCATAGACTTCCTCGAACTGGTCGATCAGCAGAATCAGCGGCTGGGTGTCGATATCGGGCAGCGTGTCGGCGATCCGGCGCAACCCTGCCCACTGTCCGTCCGTTTCCTGGTTCAACACCTTTGTAAATTCCGATGTCGTGGTCGCCAGCGTCTGAGGGCTGGTGTCGATCCGGGCAAGCATCAACGCCAGGGCATCCAGCGGATGTG
>JAAELR010000163.1 GCA_024226455.1 Paracoccaceae bacterium | reverse complement strand
CTGAAACGGCAGACGGTCCTGACTGGCCTCAACCCCATAGGCCACGTCCCGCGCCCTCTTCTCGGTGATTGCATGCAATCACCTGCCAGGCAAGGAGTGCGCCAGGCATGTCTGATGGTGGTCCCCGTGTTTTTGCTGCGCCGAATAGCCATCCGAAAGCCAAACCTTCGGGCGATGCGTCCCCATGCCGCAAGGCACGTCGGTCATAGTCGAGGCGAGTGATTTCAGTCCAAGGCATGAGTTCCTCCGTGTGTTGCAACACAGGTGAATCACAAATGGCTGGAAACATTCAACTTAGTTTCCAATTGGGCTCTCAGAGAAACAGGCAACATATGTGCTTGCGCGCGCGCCTTTGCCAGCGCCAGGAGACCGGCAAGTAGAAACAGCGCCAAGTTGCAGCCGGAAAAAATCCGAAGGTCCTGTCTCAGTTCCGCCAGAACACTCTCGAACTCGGTATTGACCGCCTCCCGCAGCCGGTCCAGGGCGATGTCAACCCTTGCCAGCCAAATCTCATAAACCGAATTGACAATCTCAACCGCCTTTTCTCTTTGAGCACAGTCCAGTTTGCACGCCTAGGTCAGAACTGCGGCGACAAACTCGTCAACCGCTTCTCGAACCTCCGCGCTACGAGCTACTTCCAACTGTTCGCCCAATTCGACGTGGCCGCGTTTCAATAGTTCCTTCAGCTTCGAGCCCGTCGCCTGTTCCTCGGCGCCGAGGTTCATCAGCAATTCCGGAAACCGTTCCGACACTTCCGCTACAACCACTGAACTGACGGCTTTGGCGACAACTTCAGGCCTTGAGTGCGTTGCAGCGTAGATCACCGAGAAGGCTGCGAGCCCGACAAGACAAAGGACCAGGTTCAGCGGACGGGCAATGGAAAGTGCATTGATATTCAAATTCGTATCCAGCTGGATTGCTTGACGCTCCGGTCACCCTGCAGCAGGGCTAACAACAACAGGGGAAGCCACAAAGCGCGACGGTCGCCACGCAAAATCGGCGGGCCCAGGAAATCTGTCAAGCCGGTCAGGAGTGTTTTTCATCGGTCCGACCCGGGCGCCGCGTGGCGAAGCCGCGCCAAAACAAACAAAGCGGCGCGCCCGAAGGGCGCGCCTCCATTTAACAGCAGCCGCTTGGCAAAATGGCTCAGACGGCCGCCTTCAGTTCGGCGACGAGATCGGTTTTCTCCCAGGCGAACCCGCCATCGGTCTCTGGCTGGCGCCCGAAATGGCCGTAGGCCGCGGTGCGCTGATAGATCGGGCGATTCATCTGCAGATGCTCGCGGATGCCGCGCGGGCTCAGGTCCATGATCTCGGAAATCGCCTTTTCAATCTCAGATTCATGCACCTCGCCGGTGCCGTAGGTGTCGGCATAGATCGACAGCGGCTTGGCCACGCCGATGGCATAGGCCAGCTGGATGCAGCAACGATCGGCCAGACCGGCGGCCACCACGTTCTTGGCCAGATAGCGCGCCGCATAGGCCGCCGAGCGGTCCACCTTGGTGGGATCCTTGCCGGAAAACGCGCCGCCGCCATGCGGCGCGGCACCGCCATAGGTGTCGACGATGATCTTGCGGCCCGTCAGCCCGGCGTCTCCGTCCGGCCCGCCGATGACGAACTTGCCGGTGGGGTTCACATGCCACTCGGTCTTGCCGGTTATCCAGCCATTGGGCAGCACCTCGCGAATATACGGCTCCACGATACCGCGCACATCGGCGCTGGACAGATCCTCGTCCAGGTGCTGCGTCGACAGCACTATCGAGCTTACGCCCACCGGTTTGCCGTCGGCGTATCTCACCGTCAGTTGCGACTTGGCATCCGGGCCCAGCGCCGGCTCGGCACCGGATTTACGCACCTCGGCCAGCCGTCGGAGGATCGCCTGGGCATACTGGATCGGTGCCGGCATCAGTTCCGGCGTTTCGTTGACCGCGTAGCCGAACATGATGCCCTGGTCGCCCGCGCCCTCGTCCTTGGCATCGGCGGCGTCGACACCCTGAGCGATGTCGACCGACTGGCCGTGCACGACGTTGCGCACCTCCATGTTGGCCCAATGGAACCGGTCCTGCTCATAGCCGATATCCTTGACGCATTCGCGCGCGATCTCTTCGATCCGGCTCAGCACCGAGCCCGGCCCACGGACTTCGCCGCCGACGACGACGAGGTTGGTGGTGGCAAAGGTTTCACAACCAACGCGGCTGACCGGATCCTCGGTCAGAAAAGCGTCGAGAACGGCATCCGAGATGCGGTCACAGACCTTGTCGGGGTGCCCCTCCGACACGGATTCGGAGGTAAAGGTATAGTTCTGTCGGGACATGATTGCTCCAGTGAGAAATGCCCGCCACGTCAGGAAGCCGTTGTGGGAGCGAACGGGGGCCGGACTACGCGCGCGGCAACGATCCGTCAATGGGTTTCCGCCAACGCAATGAAAGAAGCCCTAACAGCAGCAGCAATAGCACGATCGCGGCACCCCGGTCACCGGTACGGGCATAGAGCGTCGGCGGCAGCGCCGGGGGCAGGCCCTCGTCGAGATAACCTGCCTCGCCCAGCCCCAGTTGCGCCTCGATCGCGCCGCGCGCATCGATTACCGCCGAGACCCCTGTATTAGCCACCCGCACCATCGGCAGCCCCTGCTCGACCGCACGCAGCCGCGCCTGGGCCAGGTGTTGATAGGGTCCGGCAACCTGCCCGAACCAGGCGTCGTTGGTGATCTGCATCAACCAATCGGGCCGCTCTGGTGCGGCCGCCACGTCTTGCGGAAAGATCGCCTCGTAACAGATCAGCGGCAGCGCCAGACCCAGCCGCCCAAGGTCTATCAGCCGCGTGCCGGAGCCTGGGCTGTACCCGTATCCCTGCTGCGCGGCAAAGGCGGTTATGCCGACCCGGGCCGCCAGATCGCCCGCCGGAACATACTCGCCGAACGGAACCAGGTGGTGCTTGTCATAGATCTCGGCGACTTCACCGGCGCGGTCCAGCACGATCAGGCTGTTGTGGAAGCGCGCGCCCTCCAGCCGCTGGATACCGAACACCACCGGCACGCCGTCCGCCGCCGCGGCGATCCGGTCGAGCGCGCTCTCGGCGTGGTTCAGGATCGTCGGAACCGAGGTTTCCGGCCAGATGATCAGGTTCGGGCGCGGCGTCGAGGCCGCGGCGGTATAGCTCTCCATGCGTTCAAAGAAGGTCAGCGCGTGGTCGGGATGCCATTTGAGGTGCTGCGGCGCGTTGGGCTGCACCAGCCGCAGCACCGGGCGGATCTGTCCGGGCTCAGGGATGAACCGGTCGGCCTGCCAGACGCCGAAGGCGTAGAGCGCCACGAAGGGCGCCACAACCAGCGGCACCAGCGCCCGGCGTTTGCCCCATGCCGCGACCGGCAGCGCGGCCGCCAGCAGCGTCAGCAGGGTCAGCCCGTGCGGCCCCACCCAGGCGGCCAGTTGCATCGGACCCCAGTCGATCCAGACATGGCCGATCAACGCCCAGGGAAAACCGGTCAGAACATAGGACCGCGCCAGTTCGGCCAGAGCCAGGCAGACGGCCCATGCCAGCGCCCCGGACCAGCCAGAGCCCGCCAGCCATCGCGCCAGCCAGCCGGCAGCGGCCCAGAACAGGCCCAGCCCCCCGGCCATGGCGGCCAGCGCAAAGGGCGCCATCCAGCCATGCCGCAGCGGATCGACAAAGAACGGCTCGACGATCCAGAACAGCGAAGCCGCGAAATAGCCCGCGCTGAAAGCCCAGCCCACCCAGGCCGCGGCCCGCGGGGCGTCGGTGCGGACAAACAGCACAAAGGCGATGACAAGCCCCGCCAGGGTCGCCCATGGCAGCGACACCGGGGCCTGCCCCAATGCGGCCAGCATCCCCGCCAGCACCGCGCCAGGATTGGCCCGGCGCGCGAAACGACCCGGCAGGGGCGAGCCGTCAGCCACGCGCGGCGCCCGGGAATTGTTCCGGACACAACTCCCGGTCACGGTATTCCGCAAAACCGCGCCCCTCCGGACGCCCACATGCCACCGCCTGCCTAGTCATCGCCAGCCAACGGAACCCGCACCCGCAACCGCTTGATCCGGCGCGGGTCGGCGTCGACGATCTCAAACTCGGGGCCTTCGGGATGCGGGATCATCTCGCCCCGCGCCGGCACCCGGCCCGACAACATGAAGACCAGCCCGCCCAGCGTTTCGATCTCTTCCTCGTCCTCGGCCTCGACCAGCCTCAACCCGATCTCGGCCTCGAATTCATCCAGAGGCGTCTTGGCCATCACCAGGTAACAGCCGGGCTTTTCCAGGGTCCAGAACTGACCCTCGTCGATATCGTGCTCGTCCTCGATCTCACCGATCACCTGTTCGATCAGGTCCTCGATGCTGACCAACCCGTCGACCCCGCCATATTCGTCGATCACCAGCGCCAGGTGCATGCGCTGGCTCTGCATCTTCTGCAGCAACACGCCGATCGGCATCGACGGCGGCGCAAACAGCAACGGCCGCACCATCTTGCGCAAGCTGAACCGCCCGCCGCCGCCGTTGAACCCGTGGGTCAGCGCCACATCCTTGAGGTGCACCATGCCCAGCGGGCTGTCGAGCGTGCCCTGATAGACCGGCAACCGTGTCAGCCCGCTGTCGCGGAACACCTTGACCAGTTCGTCCTTGGGTATGTCGACCGGCACCGAGACGATCTCGGCCATCGGGATCATCACATCCTCGACCCGCATCCGGCGCAAGTTCAACAGACCCAGCGCGGCGCTTGCGCTGGCGGTGCCGTTCACCTGCCCGCTCTGCTCGCTAAGCTCCGGCGTTGCGGCCGTCGGCGACCGCAGGGCATCCAGAAACCGGCGGAAAAGCCCGCGTTGCCCATTACTCGTTCGATCCCGCGCGCTGTGCGCTGCGCTAGAGGACCCGCTATCCGCGTCGCCCATATGTCCTTTCCATCTCGCCGGGGCAAACCTGGCCCCCAGTGCCCTCAATATGGGTCGGGAACCCCAAGAGTTGCAAGTATTTCAACCTCCAAACCTTCCATCCGGGCGGCATCGCACCCGTCCATGTGATCGTAACCCAACAGATGCAACATTCCATGAACCAGAAGATGGGTCACGTGGTGCTCGATCGGCTTGCCCTGATCGGCGGCCTCGCGGACGCAAGTATCAAAGGCAATGGCAATGTCGCCCAGCTCGCCCGGCCCGGGCGGCGCGGGGATGGAGCCCGGGTTTTGCGGCGCGCGGTCCTCGGACGGCCAGCTCAGCACGTTGGTGGGCTGCGGCTTGCCGCGGAAATCGGCGTTCAGCACCGCGATGCGGGCATCGTCGCAGCCCAGAAGCCCGATCTCGAAAGCTTCGGGCCCAAGTCCCAGATGCGTCAGAACCGCCCGAGCTGCCCGCGCGGCCAGCCCCGGCAGCCCTGCCCCGTCCCAGCGGACGTCTTCGATGATCGCCTCGACCGATGCCATGCCCCCGCTTCTATCCAACGCGCGCAAAGACCGGAAGCTACCGATTGTCTGTTCACGAAGGATATGCAAGCCTCGCCCGCGCGCATGCGGTCCGATGAGGAGGAAGAGCAATTCGGGTTCTGGGGCTTGCCTTTGCCATTGCCGGATTTGTCGCGGTTCATCTTGTCTTTGCCCATGCCGTGTTCTGGTTGGCGGGCATTCTTGTCTCGCCGACGATCCATTCCGATACCGGTTTGCCTATCGCCGCGGCAATCGCCTTCAACCTCGGGCTGATCGCGATCTTCGGCCTGCAGCATTCAGGGATGTCCAGGCGCACTTTCAAGACCATGACGGCGCGCTTGGTGGCGCCCGGACTGGAACGCGCGGCCTATGTCTGGGCTGCGGTTCTGGCGCTGGGGATGCTGGTCGGGCTATTCCAGCCGATCCCGGTCAGCCTGTGGCATTTCCATAGCCTGTCGGCGCAGGTGATCATGTGGGCGCTGTTCGTGCTGGGGTGGTCCATCGCGGCGGCCGCCTATCTTTCGGCCGGCATTTTCTACCTGCTCGGGGTCAGCCAGGCCCTGGCCTGGTCCCGGGGAGCACCGCTGCCACCGCCGCCGCTGGTCCAGGGCTTTGCCTACCGCTATGTGCGCAACCCGCAACAACTGGGCCTGCTGCTGGCCTTCTGGGCGACGCCGCACATGACCCTGGGGCAGGCGATTTTTGCCGGAGCGCTGACGCTCTATATCTTCATCGGAATATCGCTGGAGGAAAAAGACCTGCTGACGAGCCACGGCGATGAATACGCCGCCTACCGGGAACGCGTTCCGCGTATCATCCCGCGGTTTTTTTGACCGCCGGTAGGCGTACGGCAAGAACAGCGGCACCAGCGTCTCCGCCGCGCCGCCGGCGGACCCACACCCGCGCGCCGCTGGAATCGCATCTGCAACCCCCCAAAAAAAATTTTGAACCCTCCGGCAGCCCCGCACGACCCACCTTCACAACGCCAATTCGTAAAGGAGACCCACCATGCTGCCGACAAACCCCGCCAGACAGCCACTGCTGCGTAAATCCGACAAGCTTGCGATTGCCATCGCTCTCGCCGCCTTTGCCCTCGCCTTTGCCGGCAGCGTCGCGTTGGCCGGCTCCGCCACCCCGACCAGCCTGCAAGAGCGCGGTTTCAACCCACAACCGGACCCGCCGCACACAATCGTTGGCCTCGCCTCGCGCACCGCCAAATAGGGCTTCAACCCGCAACCCGAGCCGCCCGCGCCTGGCGCCCTCAACTCGCAATAAACGCTTTGGGTTTTGCCGCGGCAGGCTCCCCCTTCCCGCCGCGGCAAGGATTTCAGAACCAGACCCTTATTGCCTGGCGCCGCCCATTTGACGACCAACCCGGCGTCAGGCACCTTCATCGCTTCGTCGCTCTTCTCTGCCATTTCAACCAATATGGTCCCGGGGGCGGGAGGGGCAGCGCAAGTAGCCCGCCGAAGATTTGCGCCATCAGCCGGTGGCCGGGTCGTCGGCGTCATAGGCCTCGATGATCCTTGCCACCAACGGATGGCGCACCACGTCCTTCGAGGTGAAATAGTTGAACGAGATATCGCCGATGCCGCCCAGCAGACGCTCGGCATCGCGCAGCCCCGACTGCACCCCGCGCGGCAGGTCGACCTGACTGCGGTCGCCGGTGACCACCATGCGGCTGCCCTCGCCCAGCCGGGTCAGGAACATCTTCATCTGCATGGTAGTGGCGTTCTGCGCCTCGTCCAGCACCACGAACGCATTGGCCAAAGTGCGCCCGCGCATGAATGCCAGCGGCGCGATCTCGATCTTCTTTTCCTCGATCAGCCTGGACACCTGCTTGCCCGGCAGGAAATCGTTCAGCGCGTCATAAAGCGGCTGCATGTAGGGGTCGACCTTGTCTTTCATGTCGCCAGGCAGAAACCCCAGCCTTTCGCCTGCCTCTACCGCCGGGCGCGACAGGATAATCCGGTCCACATGGCCACCGATGAACATGGAAACGCCGACCGCCACCGCCAGATAGGTCTTGCCGGTGCCCGCCGGACCTATGCCAAAGGCCAGTTCGTGCCGAAACAACGCCTCGACATAGGCTTTCTGCGCCGCGGTCCGCGGCTCGACCGTCTTCTTGCGGATCTTGATCTCGACCTCGCCGCGGGCAAACATCTCTATCTGGTCGCCAACCCGCGCACCGGTGCCCTCGGGTGACAGCCCCAGCCGGATGGCGCCGTCGATCTCTCCGGGGTCAATGGACCGCCCGGCCTCCAGCCTGCCATAGAGCGCCAGCAGAACCGCCGCCGCCTGCTCGCGCATATCGGGCTCGCCGACCACCGCCAACAGGTTGCCGCGGCGCAGGATCTGCACGCCAAGCTTCGCCTCCACCTGGGCAAGATTGCGGTCATACTCGCCGCAAAGGTCGATCAGCACGCGGTTGTCGGGGAATTCCAGCAGGGTCTCGTAGATCTGTTGCGGGATATCCTCGGGCGACATGGTGCTGTTGGCCAAACTGATCTCCGTCTCATGCAGGCGGGTTTGCCGCAACCGTGCCAAGCACCGTGTCCGGGGGCAAGGCACAATCGGCAATTGCCATGAAACTATGATGTTGAACTGCGGCGGCGCGTTGCGCTAAACCCGCGCCCTGATCCACGCCCAGGCAAGCGCGCCATGTCCGACCCCAAAAAGCTCTACATCAAGACCTATGGCTGTCAGATGAACGTCTATGACAGCGAGCGCATGGCAGAGGCCATGGGCGGCGAAGGCTATGTCGAGACGCAGGACCCGGCGGAGGCCGACATGATTCTGCTGAACACCTGCCACATCCGCGAAAAGGCCGCTGAAAAGGTCTATTCGGAACTGGGCCGCTACAAGTCTCTGAAGGCGGCGAAACCCGACCTGAAAATCGGCGTCGCCGGCTGCGTGGCGCAGGCCGAGGGCCAGGAAATCATGCGCCGCCAGCCGATGGTAGATCTGGTGGTGGGCCCGCAAAGCCTGCACCGCTTACCCGAACTGGAACGGCGCGCGCGCGGCGGGCACAAGGCGCTCGATACCGAGTTTCCCGAGGAATTGAAATTCGACCACCTTGCCGAACGCCCCAGGGCGGCGCGCGGCCCCACAGCATTTCTGACGGTGCAGGAAGGCTGCGACAAGTTCTGCGCCTTCTGCGTGGTGCCCTATACCCGCGGCACCGAGATATCGCGCCCCGCGGACAAGGTGCTGGCCGAGGCCCGCGATCTGGTCGAGCGCGGGGTGCGCGAGATCACCCTGCTGGGCCAGAACGTCAACGCCTATCATGGCGCGGGACCCCATGGCGACTGGTCACTGGCGCGGCTTGTCTGGGCGCTGGACAAGGTCGACGGGCTCGACCGCATCCGTTTTACCACCAGCCACCCGGGCGACATGTCCGACGACCTGATCGAGGCACATGGCGAATGCCCCAAGCTGATGCCCTACCTGCATCTGCCGGTGCAATCCGGCAGCGACCGGATCCTCAAACGGATGAACCGCGGCCATGATGCCGAAAGCTACCTGAGGTTGATAGAACGCATCCGCGCCGCCAGGCCGGATATCCTGATCTCGGGCGATTTCATCGTCGGGTTCCCCGAAGAGACAGAGACCGATTTCGCCGACACCATGGCGCTGATAGAGGCGGTGCGCTACGGCCAGTGCTACTCGTTCAAATACTCGGCCCGCCCTGGCACGCCCGCCGCCGAACGCGCGCTGGTCGATGCCACCGAGGCAAGCGACCGGCTGACCCGGCTGCAAGCCCTGCTGACCCGTCAACAACATCAGATCCAGAACGCCATGGTGGGCCGCGAGGTCGGGGTTCTGTTCGAACGCACCGGCCGGATGCCGGGCCAGATGGTGGGCAAGTCCGATCACCTGCACGCGGTGCACGTCACCGGCGGCGGCATTTCCACCGGCGATCTTCGCCGGGTGAGAATCACCGAAAGCGCGCCCAACTCGCTGGGCGGCGTGCCGATCGGGGGCTGACTGGCAAACTGCGGCTTCAGGGACACAATTTATCTATTCCCGGGGCGGCTGTGGATAACCGGCAAAACCCGCAAGATTCCGGCCAGTTAGTGCATTCAAGCCCGATAAGCTCCCGGTTTCAGGGAAGTTTTCACCACAATATGTTGTAAAACCTCCTTCACAAACCCACCAGACTTGCTAGACTTAGCCAGATCAGGGGGATGTTGTGTGTGGCTCAGCCATATGCGGCGCCCCTCGTCGAAAACGAAGACATCGACAGAGGATATCGAGCAGTGGTTACAGGAATCATCAAAGCATTCCGCACCGGTCTTGCAGGCGCCGTCGTTGCGCTTGTGGCGTTGACCGGCGCAGTTCAGGCGCAGCAGCGCGAAGTAATCGGCGAGGCCTATGTGCCCACCATCTGGGTCGACCCGGACGGCTGCGAGCACTGGGTGATGGATGACGGCTGGGAAGGCTACATGACCCCCCACGTTACCCGCCAGGGCATCCCGGTCTGCCGCCGCGGCAGAACCTGTGCGGTGATGAACACCGACCAGTTGTTCAATACCGCCAGCTACGCGATCAGCGCCCAGGGCAGAGCACGTCTGGCGCAGTTCTTCCAGGGCGCCCGCGCCACCAGCTATGTCATCGCCGGGCACACCGACAGCCGGGCCAACGACGAGTACAACATGCGCCTATCGCTGAACCGGGCAAACTCGGTCGCCGCAGTCGCCGCCTCGGTGGGCGCACGCATTGCCGATGTTCGCGGATATGGCGAGCGCATGCCGATCGCCTCGAACCGAACCCGCGCCGGCATGCAACAGAACCGTCGGGTCGAAATCATCTGCATCCGCTAAGTCTGCTTGGCGCTCTGAACCTTTATGGGGGACCATATGAAACTATTGCAAGGCGCCGCGCTGATTGCCCTAACTACCGGGCTCGCAGGCTGCATGGACAACAAGATAGACAAGACCGTTGACCGCGGCATCGACAGCAAGCATCTCAGCCAGCTGAAGGCGGGGATCTGGATCGATCCCAAGGGCTGCGACCACTGGATCATCGACGACGGCGCCGAGGGCTACCTGTCACAGCGGCTCGACAAATACGGCAAGCCGGTCTGTTCGGGTGCTGCTCCGCCGAACACGGCCATCGGCCCCTTCAAATCCGGCTCGGCGTTCCCCGACCCGATCTGACGACTATTACCCAAACCTACTCAGCACCGTTTGGGGCCGCCGGAGGGAATGCCGGCGGCCCCTTTTTCGCGTTGCGGCGGCGCCCCGGCGCCCCCCACGCCGGTTTTACCCCCAAGCCATCTTGACCGGGCCCTCCCCGTCATGCCCCTGCGCCCTTGCACAATACCCTGTCTTCATGGGACGTTAGACGGAACGAGGCGATGAGGGCAGCCGATGCGGTATGACAGCCTGGAAGACTTTCTCAAGACCGGGGCGGCGGCGCTGGCCAAGGGACCGGTGGCGCTGATCTTCGTCGAGGATCTTGTCGAGGTCGAATCAACCTTGCGCCACCACCTGAAACTGCGCTTCCCCGAGATCGTCGTCTTCGCGCCCGAGGAACTGGCGCTGCCGATGGACCTCATGGAAACGGTGCACCGGGTACGCTATTCGATGCAAGCCCCGCAGGCACTGGATATCGCCGTCAACGCGGTCAACGAGGCGGCACCCGGTGTCTGGCTCTATTACTGCTACAACGCCGAATACCTGTTCTACCCGTTCTGCGAAACGCGCGCGGTGAGCGAGATGGTGACCTTTCAAACCGAGGAACGCCGCGACGCAATCCTCGCTTATGTCATCGATCTTTACGCCGCCGACCTGAGCACCTACCCGGATGCGGTCTGTATCTCGGACGCGCATCTCGACAGGTCGGGCTATTACGCGCTCGCCCGGAACGACCAGCACGGCCATCCCAAGGAACGCCAGCTCGACTTTTTCGGCGGGCTCCGTTGGCGTTTCGAGGAACACGTGCCGCTTGACAGGCGCAAGATCGACCGGATCCCGCTGTTCCGCGCCGCCAAGGGGCTGCAACTGCGCGGCGACCACACGTTCAACGATGAAGAATACAACACCTATTCCTGCCCCTGGCACCACAACATCACCACCGCGATCTGCAGCTTCCGCACCGCCAAGGCGCTGATGACCAACGCAGGCTCGAAATTCGAAGTACAAAGCTTTTCCTGGCACAACTCGACCGCATTCCGATGGCAAAGCCAGCAGTTGCTGGATCTTGGGCTGATGGAACCGGGGCAGTGGTTCTAGGCCGACCGGCGCCCGTGGTGGGGTCGTGTATGGATGCCCCCGGTTTTGCAAGGATTTTCTGACGTGATTTCTGGCGATTGATTGCAGTCGTGTATTCGGCCTCGGGTTGCGGCTTTTAACACGCCGCGGGCCATGATGGTCAGTTCTCTGATCGGGTCCAATTCGAGTGCAAGGGCTTGAAAGCGCCCGACCCCTATCTGGCTTTCCAATCAGGATCTGTTCAATCGACATCCATCCTCTCCTTGATCCTCGCTGTCAGCGTATCGATCTCTTCTGAGAGAGCATCAATGCGCTCAAAATGCAGCTTCGTCATTTCGACTACCAGATTCGGCAGGGCTTCATGATGTGCCACGAGCGCTCTCAGCCGTTCGACATTCTTCAACCCCACGGGCGCTATCAGACCAAACTCAGCGAGATGACCGCGCAAGGCGTTCACGGTTGCGGTACGGTGATCCAGAAGCTGGCTGACGTGCGCATCATCATGGTCAAAGCCTGCTTTTCGGCAGTCTTGGGCGCAACGAATGACATGTTGGGCCG
>JAAELR010000162.1 GCA_024226455.1 Paracoccaceae bacterium | reverse complement strand
TTTCGACAGAACATCATCATCGCCTATACGATCCGACCCTTCACGTAAAAACAGATCCATCAACCAGCCCCGGAAAACTCAGGCAAAACATAGCAAATCCAGAGCGTCGCGGGAATCTTTTGGTTATGCAGAGGTCTTAGACATGTTCCGCCAGGCGGCAACGCCGGGTCGCGCCCGACCCTCCCCCCGGTAGGGCGCCATCGCGACGCCACAATTCTCACCAACGTGTCAGTATGTTGCGTCGTCATCAGCCACGATCCCGTGGCAACGCCCTCCCCAGACTCGGGCGCGACCCTCGTTTCTCAGCCAGATAGCTACACCCTGCCTTTCGAGGTGAATTCAATGAAACGGACTTCAGACTCGGGTGACCAGGACATCGCCGGCGAACCGCTTTGCCGACGCCCGGCAAAGGGCGTCGTCGCCCCGCGGCGGCTGGCGCGTCCTGCAAAGCGGGCTCAACCGGGAAACCGCCGCACGCCCTGTTCGGTAACGATCATGTCGAGCCGCTGGTCGGTCGGCTCCAGTGGCACGGCCCCGGTCTCTTGCGCCGCAAAGGCATAGCCGATGGCGACCGTGTCGCGCGCGGCGCGCAGCAGTTCCAGCGTGCGGTCATAGAACCCGCCGCCATAGCCCAGCCGGAACCCGCGCCCGTCGAACGCCACCAGCGGCACGATCAGCACCTGCGGCACAACAGGCTCGGCCTCGGCCGGTACCCGGGCCCCGAACGGACCCTCGACCATTGCGCAACCCGGGCGCCAGCGGTAAAACGCCAGTGGCTGGCCCTTGCCGACAATCACCGGAACGCCGACAACCGCATCCCAGCCATGCATCGCCGGCAGCGGGTCGATCTCTGTTCGGATCGGCATGTAGCCCGCCAGCACGCGGCCCGGGAAAGGTTGCAAAACCTCGCGCAGCGCCGCCTGCGCCGCCGCGTCCAGCCCCTGCCCGTGCGCCGCCTTACGGCGGGCAACCGCCGCCTTGCGCGCCTCTGACTTGTGCAAATTCATAGCAACACCATCGTAGCAAGCCCCAGAAAAGCGAAAAAGCCGACAACATCCGTCACTGTGGTGACAAAGGCGCCGGATGCTAACGCGGGATCGATGCGCAACCGTTCCAGCAGCACCGGGATACCGGCCCCGGCCAGCCCCGCCACCACAAGGTTGATCACCATGGCCGCCGCGATCACCGCGCCAAGCTGCACCGAGCCGAACCAGATCAGCCCGACGATGCCCATCGCCACCGCGAATATCACCCCGTTGACCAGCCCCACCAGAACCTCGCGCCGGATCACCCGCCAGACGTTGCTGCCGGTAAGGTCCTTGGTGGCAATCGCCCGCACCGCCACGGTCAGCGACTGGGTGCCCGCATTGCCACCCATCGAGGCGACAATCGGCATCAGCACCGCCAGCGCCACGATCTTGGCAATCGCATCCTCGTAAATCGCGATCACCAGCGAAGCCATCACCGCGGTCACAAGGTTCACCGCCAGCCAGGGCGCGCGGTGCTTGGTGGTAGCGATCACCCTGTCGGCCAGGCTGGATTCTTCGCTGATACCGGCAAGGCGCAGGATGTCCTCTTCGTGCTCTTCGTCCAGAACCACCATGGCGTCGTCGATGGTGATCACCCCCACCAACCGGCCCTGTTCATCGACAACCGGGGCCGAGATCAGGTGGTACTGGTTGAAGGCATAAGCCACCTCTGCCTCGTCCTCCATCGCCTCGATGGTCTGAAAGCTGTCCTCGACGATCTCTGTCAGTTTCAGCTCGCGCGGATGGCCCAGGATCTTGCCCAGCGTGACATAGCCCGTGGGCCGGAATTTCGGGTCGACAAGAATAAGGTGATAGAATTCATCGGGCAGGTCGTCATGCATCCGCAGATAATCGATGGCCTCGCCCACGGTCCAGTGTTCTGGCCCCGCCACCAGTTCGCGCTGCATCAGGCGGCCGGCGGAAAACTCCGGATATCTTAGCGCCTGTTCAACAACCGCCCGGTCGTCATCTTCCAGCGCTTCCAGGATCACCTCTTGCTGCGGCGCGTCGAGATCCTCGAGGATGTCGACGACATCGTCGCTTTCCAGCTCGCGGACGGCCTCGCTCAGAACCTCCGGTTCCAGCGCGTCGATGACTTCGTCGCGGATCGAATCGTCGATCTCGGACAGTATCTCGCCGTCGAACTCGGTGCCGAAGACCTGCAGGATCTCGGCCCGCGCGTCGGGGTCTACCTGTTCAAGAAGGTCGGCGATGTCGGCAGCGTGCAGCGGCTGCATCAGCGCGGCCAGCCGGTCCGCCTGCCCCGCTTGCGCCGCCTCGCGGATGGTCTGAACCATCGACTTGTCCAGCTCGTAGCGGTCCTCTTCGATCAGGCTCTCTTCTGCCATGGCCGTTCTCCCCCAACTACTTGCCGCAAGAATCGTGAGGCTGTTTCATCAGAAACCGGGTGGATGCGCAATTTACCCGCCCGCATTACCGCCCTATCGTCGGGGGATGAGCGAAAAAAACCTGATCCTTGGCCAGACCCTCGGCTTTGCCGCCGATCCCTTTCACGCCCCGATCGACGAGGCCACGCTTTTTGAGCGCCGCGGCGCGGTGCTGGTCGAGGCGGGTCGCATCGCCGCCACCGGCCCCGCCGACGACCTGCGCGCCGCGCATCCCGAGGCCGCGGTCTGCGATATGGGCGACGCGCTGATCTGCGCCGGTTTCATCGATGCCCACGCGCATTACCCCCAGACCGCGATCATCGCCAGCTGGGGCAAGCGGCTGATCGACTGGCTGAACAGCTACACCTTCCCCGAAGAGACCCGGTTCGGCGATGCCGCCTATGCCGCCAAGATCGCGGCGCGGTATTTCGATCTGGTGCTGGCGAGCGGCACCACCACCACCTGCAGCTATTGCACGATCCACCCCGAAAGCGTCGATGCCTATTTCACCGAGGCAAAGCGGCGCGGATTGCGTGCCCTCGGCGGCAAGACCTGCATGAACCGCAACGCGCCCGATGGCCTGCGCGACGATGTGCAATCGGGTTATGACGACAGCAAGCGGCTGCTGCAGCGATGGCACGGGGTCGACCGGCTGAGCTACGCCATCACGCCGCGCTTTGCGCCCACCTCGACGCCGGATCAGCTTGCCGCGCTGGGGGCGCTTTGGGCCGAGTTTCCCGACTGCCCGATGCAGACCCATCTATCTGAGCAAACCGACGAGATCGCCTGGGTGACAGAGCTTTTTCCCGACGCGCGCGACTATCTGGATACCTACGAGGCGCATGGGCTGGTGGGCCCCGGGGCGCTCTTTGGCCACGCCATCCATCTTACGAGCCGCGAACGCGCCCGGCTGCGCCAGGCCGATGCCAGCCTGATCCACTGCCCGACCTCGAACACCTTCATCGGGTCGGGGCTGTTCGACATGCCGGGACTGATGGCCGAGGGGCAGCGGGTTGGCCTGGCCACCGATACCGGCGGCGGATCTTCATTTTCAATGCTGCGCACCATGGCCGCCGCCTACGAGGTCGCCCAGCTTCGCGGCACCGCGCTGCACCCGGCCCAGCTGATCTGGCTGGCCACGGCCGGCAGCGCCCGGGCGCTGCGGCTCGACGACCGGATCGGCAACCTTGCGCCCGGCATCGAGGCCGACCTGGTGGCCCTAGACCTCGCCTCGACCCCGGCCATCGCCCAGCGCGCCGCGCGGGCCGAAACGATATGGGAGGCGCTGTTTGCCACCATCATGATGGGCGACGACCGCGCCATCCGGCAGGTCTGGATCGGGGGCGCTCCGATTTGCGCGCAGTAAGCCCCCGCCCCGAGCCCCACTCGCGCCCTGCCATGGCCCTGCCTGTCAGCCCAGCCAGACCGATGCCATGGCATCCAGATCCTCGTACAAGGATCCCGGCGCGTGGCTTCGCAGCAGATCGAGTATCCTGGTCTTCACCGATCTGAACTCGGGCTCATAGATCGTGAAACACTCGCCGTCCCCGGTCCTGATTTCCAGATTGGTGCGCAGGTGGCGCGGGATCGGCAGGCCGACGCGCGAAACCACGACCCACTGCTCCTCGGGCGCGAATCGCGTGATATCGCCCCAATCCAGTGTATTGGCCCCGAAAGCCCCGGCAATGGTCAGCCCGCGCCTGTCGACGGCAAGCGTCTGGCCGCCCGAACCGGTGATGAAGGCGGCCAGCAACAGCGCCGCCGGCAGGTACATGAACATGACCACGTCCAGCGCCAGCGGATCGTCCATCACCACCGGTGCCTCGCCGGTGATCCACTCGGACTTGCCATCCAATATGAAGAGCGAGACGATGGTCGCCGCAAGGATCGCCACCCCGTCCATCATGGCGACGGTCATGGCCGAATTGATCCTGATGCCACCTCCGATGCCAATGGCGGCCTGTCTTAACAAAAGCACTGCTGCCAGGATGCCGCCGGCAATGCAGGCAATGACGGGGACGGTCGGAAATCCGGTTTCCATCATGAAGGCAGACAGCGCCATCCACCCGGCGGCGCCCAACAGAGCGCCGGTGACGAGGTAGGCAAGGAAGCGATAGAACAGTTGTCTCACGGGGGGACAGATAGACCCGATTGTCAGCCCATGGCAAACCGGCAAATTGTCCCTGGCGGGCTGGCAGGACGCATTTCGCCCTCGGGGGGCTACAGTGTTTCGGCCAGCCGTCGCGCCCGCGCGTTCTGGTCGGCGATCACTGCGTCAAGGTCGAGTGTCGTCAGATGCCCGTCACGCACCACCTGACGCCCCTCGACGAACAGGTCGCGCACCCGGGTCGGCCCCGCCAGCAGCACGGCGGCGGGATCCCACGACCCGGCGCTCTCGATGCCCGAGACATCCCAGATCGCCAGGTCGGCCCGGTAACCATCTGATATTATCCCGCAATCATCGCGCCCCAGCACTTCGGCACCGCCCCGTGTGGCGATCTCAAGCGCCTCGCGCGGGCTCATCGCATCGGCGCCCATCGCCACCCGCTGCAGCAGCATGGCCTGGCGCGCCTCGGCCACCAGATTGCCCGCATCGTTGCTGGCCGAGCCATCGACCCCCAGCCCAACCGGCACACCCGCATCGCGCATCGCCCGCACCGGAGCGATGCCCGATCCCAGCCGGCAGTTCGAACAGGGGCAATGCGCCACGCCGGTCCGCGATTTCGCAAAAAGCTCAATCTCGCGCCGATCCAGCTTGACGCAATGGGCGTGCCACACATCCGGCCCGGTCCAGCCCAGCTCTTCGGCATATTGCCCCGGGCGGCAGCCGAATGTCGCCTCGCTATAGCGGATGTCCTCGTCGTTTTCCGCCAGATGGGTGTGCAGCATCACGCCCTTGTCGCGCGCCAGCAGGGCCGCGTCCCGCATCAGCTCTCGGCTGACGGAAAACGGCGAACAGGGCGCTACCCCGACACGGGTCATCGAACCCGGCGCCGGATCGTGGAAGGCATCGATAACCCGCTGGCAATCGGCCAGAATATCCGCCTCTCGCTCGACCAGCACATTCGGCGGCAAGCCACCGTCGCTGTCGCCGATAGACATCGCGCCGCGGGTCGGATGAAATCGCAGGCCCACCTCTGCCGCCGCCGCGATGGTATCGTCGAGCCGGGCGCCGTTCGGGAAAAGATAGAGATGGTCCGAGGTCAGCGTGCAGCCCGAGAGCGCCAGTTCCGCCAGCCCGGCCCGGGCCGAAACGAACATCTCGCCGGGCCCGAACCGCGCCCAGATCGGGTAGAGTGTCTTCAGCCAGCCGAAAAGCAGCGCGTCCTGCCCGCCCGGAACCGCCCGGGTCAGGGTCTGGTAAAGATGGTGATGCGTGTTCACCAGCCCCGGCGTCACCACGCAGCCTTGCGCCAAAATCACCTCGCCCTGCGTTGCCAGCCCGTGCCCGACCCCGGCGATCACCCCGTCGCGGATCAGAACATCCGCCCCTGCTAGCTCGCGCCGCGCATCATCCATCGTGATCACGACATCGGCATTTTTCACAAGAAATTCCGGCATTTACATCACATCACCCGGTGCGCCCACTTTGGTTCCGATGAAGATACGGCGCCGACAGTAGCCGGGCAAGGGACTTGGGACCACCAGCCTGGCAGCGAACCCGGACAGGCCCGTGGCGGAACCGGCAATCTCTCCGGCCTAGTCTTGGTTTGCAAATACGGGCGGGGGGGGCCGGGGGGCTGGCCCCCCGGTCGGTCGGATCGGCGAAGCGGATCCGATATCCCTACCCGTTCAGCACCTCCAGTGCTGCGGCATGCAACCCCGGCGTCGCCGCGGCCAGCACCTGTCCGCCCATATGCACCTTGCCGCCCTGCCAGTCGGTGACAACACCGCCCGCCGCCTCGATCACCGCAATCGGGGCCTGCACGTCATATGGATGCAGCCCCGCCTCGACCACCAGATCGACCTGCCCCGCAGCGATCAGCGCATAGGCGTAGCAGTCCGTGCCATAGCGCGTCAGCCTGCATTGCCCGGCCAACCGGTGAAACGCGGCCCCTTCGGCATCGGTCCCGACCTCGGGGAAGGTGGAAAAGATCGTCGCCGCAGACAGTTTGCTCACGTCACGGCATTTCAGCGCCGCGCGGCCCATCGGGCCGGTGACATGAGCCTGGCCCAGACCGCCTGTGAAACGCTCGCCGATATAGGGCTGGTCGATGATGCCAAGAAAGGGTCCGTCCTCGTCGCCCACGGCGATCAGAACACCCCAAGTGGGCGTGCCTGAGATGAAGCCGCGGGTGCCGTCGATCGGATCGAGCACCCAGGTCAGCCCGCTGCTGCCCTCGACCGCCCCATGTTCCTCGCCAAGAATACCGTCCTGGGGCCGGTGTTCTGCCAGCAAATGGCGCATTGCCGCCTCGGCCTCGCGGTCGGCCGCGGTCACCGGATCGAAGGAGCCGGCGGCCTTGTTGTCCGCATGCAGGTGTTCTGCCCGGAAATGCGGCAGGATCGCGGCCCGCGCCGCGTCCGCCAGATCATGCGCCATGCCGATCAGCACGCCGCACAGAGTTTCGTTGATCTCGCCCATCGCAAGCCACCCCTTCCGGTTTCTACCGGGCGCGGGTAGCGCGTGGCCGATTGCCGGTCAAGCCGCTCAGGCGGCGTCCTGGCTGATCGCACGCGCCAGGTCAAAAAGACGGCGGCGCTGCAGCTCGGGGATCTGATAGTAGGACCGGATCAGTTCCAGCGCTTCCTTGTCGGCGAGGATATCGCCCGGTACGCCTTCTTTTTCCCGCGCAGCGGTATCGGCCTCGTCGTTGATGCCCTCGAAGAAGAAACTGACCGGCACGTCAAGCGCCTCGGCGATGTCCCACAGTCGCGAGGCGCTGATCCGGTTCATCCCGGTTTCATACTTCTGAATCTGTTGAAACTTGATACCGACCTTCCCGGCCAGCTGCTGTTGGGTCATGCCGACCATCCACCTGCGGTGGCGAACGCGCTTGCCGACATGTACATCCACTGGATGCTTCATTGGTTCCGACTCCTTACAACTACAGACGGTACAACCACAAACCACGCAGCCGCGCTTCCACTCAACCTGTCTTTTAGGACAGGTTGGTACATCTATCAGATTTCATTATGCTATTTCCATTTTTTTCTGGCCCGTTCCGGTTTTGCCACCTGTTCAGGCAGAGTCACCGCATAGTTGTGCATCCGCGAAACGCCGGAATCACCTAAAAAATCCAGAAAACTGACGGTACGTCAAGTTTTCCACCCTGAGGTGATTCGCATTCAAGAAATGCCGCGATTGTGCCGGGTGCGGCAAGGCGCTAGACCGGCGCCATGAAATCCTTTCAGATCAGCGGCTACGGAACCCGGCCCGGACTGGCGGACCTACCCGTCCCGGAACCCGGACCGGGCGAGCTGCGGGTGCGTATCGCCGCCTGCGGGCTGAACTTTGCCGATCTGCTGATGATCGAGGGGCGTTATCAGGAGCGCCCGGACCCGCCGGTGACGCTGGGGATGGAGCTGGCCGGGGTGGTCGAAGCGCTGGGACCAGGTATCGCGGGGCCAGCGCCCGGCAGCAGGGTCGCGGTCTATTCCGGGCAGGGCGGGCTGGCCGAGTGGGGCTGTTTTGCGGCCGGGCGCGTGGCGGCGCTGCCCGATGACATGCCCTTTGCCGATGCCGCCGGGCTGCTGATCGCGCATGGCACCAGTCACCTGGCCCTGACGCGGCGGGCCGCGTTGCAGCCCGGCGAGACGCTGCTGGTGCTGGGTGCGGCCGGGGGCGTCGGGCTGACCGCGGTAGAGATCGGCAAGCTTCTGGGCGCCCGGGTCATCGCCTGCGCCCGCGGCGCCGACAGGCTGGCAGCGGCAAAGGCCGCCGGGGCAGACCACCTGATCGACAGCGATACGCAGGACATCGCGCAGCAGGTTCGGGCGCTGGGCCGGGCGGATGTTGTCTATGACCCGGTGGGCGGGGCGCAGTTCGCCGCGGCACTGCGCGCGGTAACCCCCGAGGCGCGTATCCTGAGCATCGGCTTTGCCAGCGGCGAGGTGCCGCAGATTCCGGCCAACCACCTGATGGTCAAGAATGTCTCGGTCATAGGGGTGAACTGGGGCGGCTACCTGCAGTTCAATCCGGGCGCCATGGCCCATACGTTCCGCGCACTGTTCGACTGGTACGCCGAGGATCGGCTGAAGCCGCATATCAGCCACGTGCTGCCGCTGGAACGCGCGCAAGAGGGGCTGGACCTGCTGAAATCCCGCACCGCGACAGGCAAGGTCATCATCCGGATCGCCGACCTGTGATCACCGGGGCCACGAGTTTGCGTCGAAAGACCGATCGTGCCAGAGCGCCTCAGGCACAGCGCAAAACGCGTGCGCTCTGCATCACCGCATAGCCCTGCCGGATCATCGCCGCGAGCTGGCCGAGCGCTTCGCCGCCCTGATCCTGGACCCGGTAAAGGATGATCTGCTGAGCCGCCAGATCGGGCAGCGCGCCGCCATGGGCAATGGATTCGACCAGTTGCGGCTCGGTCCCCTCCAGCATCGCCCCCACCGCCAGATCGGCGCTGATCGTCGCATCGACGGCACGGTCCGAACCGGACTCGATGGCCATCTCCCAGGCGATACCGGCCTTGTCCAGCGCCCGCAGCGCGCCGGGACGGAACCGGCAATCCCGGCAGAACGCCACCCGCAGCGGGCGCTGCCGCCAGGCCTTGCCGCCCGGCGCACCGACCCAGTGCAGCGGGATCGTGGCTAGCGTCTCGCCGCCCGGCTCGGGCTGATTCTCGGTGGTCAGGATCAGGTCGCACTTGCCGATGGCAAACAGCGATTTCAGATTGTTGGTATAGGACGACTGCAGCTGAACCTTGACCCGCGGGAAATCGGTGGCAAAGCGGTTCAGCACCTGCGGGATCGCCGGGTAGACGATATCATGCGGCACCCCCAGCACGATCTCGCCCTCGAACTCCTGATGCGTCAGCCGCGCCAGCGCCTCGTCGTTCAGCTCCAGCATTCGGCGGGCATAGCCCAAAAGCTGCTCTCCGGCCGCCGTTATAGAGATCGAACGGGCCGAGCGGTCGAGCAACTGCAGGTCCAGCGCCTCTTCGAGACGCTTGAGCTGCATCGACACCGCAGACTGCGTGAGATTGAGAAAACCGGCGGCGCGGGTTACGCCGCCGGCCTCGGCGACGGTAACGAAAGAGCGCAAGGCCGTCAGGTCGAGATTTCGCGGCATATCACATTCCTTGATGTATCACCCAAAAAACATTCATTGGCAGAATGAAACATGTTCCGCCATATAGATCAAGGAATTTGATGGAAACGTCGAAAACGTTCACGAACAGGAAAGGATTGAACCGATGACCACACAAAGCCAAACACGCCGCCTGCCCGCGCAGAGCACTGGTTTCAAGGGATTTTTCACCGCTCTTTGCCGGGCTCATGCGGCCTCGCGCCAACGCCGCGCGCTGGAGAGGCTGGATGATTCCGCGCTGACCGACATCGGCCTCAGCCGGACAGAGGCCCACATCGAATCGCGCCGCCCGGTCTGGGATGTACCGGCTCATTGGCTGCACTGAGCCACTTTGGGAAACAGTCTGGCCCCAAAGTCGCTTCGGCCTTGAAATTCAGGCCGTTCTTGCCGATATTCAACGGCAAGGACGGCTTGGGCCGTCCAAAGGAATATTTGGAGACTATGAATGGCTGAGTATCAAACGGCACGCGCGGCGGCTGGCGTCGGCACGGCCGAAATCGACGAGGGTCTTCGCACCCATATGAGCAAGGTCTACGGCAACATGTCGGTGGGGCTCGTGATGACAGCCCTGGCGTCGTGGGCGATTGCCGGACTGTCGGTCACCACCGACCCGACCGGGGCCACGGTAATGGTGCGCGACGGCCAGTTCCTGACCGGACTGGGTGAGACGCTTTACATGACGCCCCTGAAATGGGTCGTGATGTTCGCACCACTTGCGATGGTCTTCGGCTTCAGCGCAATGATCAACAGAATCTCGGCGGCGGGCGCACAAACCTTCTTTTATGTCTTTGCGGCACTGATGGGCGTTTCGATCAGTTCGATTTTTCTGGTCTATACCCCCTACTCGATCACCCAGACCTTCCTGATTACTGCGATCTCTTTCGCGGGGCTGTCGCTTTGGGGCTATACGACCAAAAAGGATATCTCGGGCTGGGGCTCGTTCCTGATCATGGGCGTGATCGGACTGTTCGTGGCAATGATCGTCAACATGTTCCTCGGCTCGCCTGCCATCCATTTCGCGATCTCGCTCCTCGGGGTGCTGATCTTCGCCGGGCTGACCGCCTATGACACGCAGAAGATCAAGACCGACTATATCGCCCACGCCCACGCGATGGACAGCGAGTGGCTGGGCAAGTCGGCGATCATGGGGGCGCTGAACCTCTATCTCGACTTCATCAACCTGTTCATGTTCCTGCTGATGTTCCTCGGCAACCGCGAATAGCGACACATCGATACCGAATGACGTTGGACCGGTCCTGGTGGCCGGTCCTTCTTTTACCGGGGCGCCGGCACGGTGAGGCTTCACGTTGCGGCGCTGCCGTTCCGGCAGGAAGCTACAACATGCGTTGCATCCGGATCGCCGGAAAGCTGATCCCTGGGCGCAGTTCAAGGTCGTGTTCCCCGATCACGTCGAACCCCATGGCCCGGTAGAACGGCACCGCGGTACGCGTCGACATGCAATCGAGCGATATGACCCCGGCCTGACGCGTGGTTTCGAAGATGTGGTGGAAGAGCCGTGTGGCAACGCCCTGCCTGGTGCAGTCGGCATCGGTCACCACATGGCGCACCGAGGCCACCCGCCCGGTCCCTCGCCGCCTGAACTCGCTCTCCATGCTCCAGCCGCCAGCGCCCAGGATCACGCCGCCGCGGACCGCCACGAAATAGCTGCCCGACCGGATCAGCTGGGGCTGGGCCCGCGAGATCAGCGGCAGCGCGGTGACCAGCACCGAGGGCGGGTAATCCGGCTGCAGCAGCTTGGGATAACTGCGCCCCAGAAGCGCGTCGATCTCGGCTGTATCGTCCTCGGTCGCGGTGCGGATAGTCAGCGCATCCTGCATGGGTTTCCTCCAATCCCGGTCAGCCAAAGAAAAAGGCCGCGGTCCCCCGGGGGAGCGCGGCCTTTGCAATCGGGTCGGGCAAGAGCCTACTTGATCTTGCCTTCCTTGTACTCGACATGCTTGCGCACCACGGGGTCGTATTTCTTGACCACCATCTTTTCGGTCATGGTGCGGGCGTTCTTTTTGGTCACGTAGAAGTGGCCGGTATCGGCGGTCGAGTTCAGCCGGATCTTGATCGTGGTTGGCTTTGCCATCGTTCTTGCTCCATCGCACGGGGCAGCGAACCGGCCCGGGAAATCCTTGAACCCCGCCTTTTACTCACGGGCGCGCCCGAGTCAACCGCTCATCGGCCCCTTGCGGGCCCTCCTCGCCGGCCGCAGCGAGGAGGGCCCGCAAGGGGCCGATGAGCGGTTGGTTCGCGCGGATGGCCTGTAAGCCGGATTCTGTCCCGGGTTTCCCCATGGACGGCCATTCATCTACGACGCGCGTCACCGCGCCCCTTCAGCTGCCAACCCGGACCTCCGGGCCAAGGCGGCCCTGCGGTCACGCCGCACGAGGTCCCTATTCGGCATTGCTCCCGGTGGGGCTTGCCATGCCGTCCCGGTTGCCCGGTCCGCGGTGGGCTCTTACCCCACCTTTTCACCCTTGCCGACCCGAAGACCGGCGGTCTCGTCTCTGTGGCGCTTTCCCTCGGGTTGCCCCGGCCGGGCGTTACCCGGCACCGTTGCCTTGTGGAGTCCGGACTTTCCTCCCCCGCTGGACCGTTCGGCCTGCGGCGGCGACCGTCCGGCCATCCGCGCAAAGATCAGTTAGGTGCCCGCAACGCCCCGGTCAACCGGGTAACGCGACGCCAGTTGCTGCAGCAGCGCCGTATCGGCGTCCTGCAGCGGTCCCTCGACGCAAGGCCGGAACCGCGAGCGAAACCCCGCAAGCAGCGCATCGACCCCGGCCTCGGGATAACCAAAGCCACGGGCCGCGGCCTGGAACGCCCGCTCATCGGCCCCTTGCGGTCCCTTGCCGCTTAAGGAGGGCCCGGCAGGGGCCGATGAAAGCCCGGGCCAGACCGACAGGCCCTGCAGCGCCAGGCGCCGCCAGTCGAATTTCCCGCCGGGATCGTATTTGCGCGTCGGCGCCATGTCGGAATGCGCAATCACCCGCTCGGGCGGGATCGACCAGCGATGCATGATACCCGGCAGCAGCGCCTCAAGCGCCGCCATCTGCGGTTCGGCAAAGGGCTGAGCGCCGGTGTTGTCCAGTTCGATCCCCACGGAACGGGAGTTGACGTCTGTCACCGCGCCCCAGGCCCCCGCGCCCGCATGCCAGGCGCGCATTTCCTCGTCGACCAACCGGAATAAAGTGCCGTCACGGGCAATCAGGTAGTGGGCCGAGACCTCGATTTCGGGGTCACAGAGCCGCTGCAGGGCGGCTTCGGCATCCACCATCGCCGTATAATGCAGCACCACGATATCGGGCAGCACATCCCCGCGCCTTGGCCCGAAGCTGGGCGAGGGCCGTTCTATCACCGGCCCGCGGCGATGCGGCGGAACGGGGCCGGGTCCCAGCCGCAGGCAAAGCCGTCGCCGTCCGGATCGAGCCCCAGCTTGTCGCGCTGCGGCCCGCCTGCGTTCAGGAACGCCTCTTGCGCCAGATCGTTCGAGGCGTACTTGGCGCAATTGCGCCGGTATTTCGCCTGCGACACCAGAATGCTGCGGCGCCAGACCTTCTGGCCGCGCGGATTACTGGTCGAGAGCGCGAATTCGACGATATTCGCCCCCGCATCTCCGGCGCGGCGCGGCACGGCGGTGGGCTCGATCACCTGATAGGCCTCGCGCTGCGCCCGCAGCCGCTCGGCGTCGCTTTCAATGCTGTGGCGGTCCGAAACGGCGCCAAAATCCTGCTCGTCGGATATCCGCGGGTTGTCGAGGCTGACGTCGGTGCGCGGCACCGCTCCAGCGTCGCCATCAGGCGTTCCCGGGTTCGGCGTTCCGGCAGGCGGGGCGGCGACTGGGGGCGCACCCGTTTCCCCGGCCGGCAGGGTTCCGTTCAATTCGGCATCGCGGCGGGCGCGATAGTCACCGTAGTCTCGATAGGTCTCATAACCCTCATCGGCCCCGGAATCGGGCACCTTCGGCCCGCAACCCGCAAGCCCCAGTGCCAGCAGCACCACCAACGCGGTCTTTGTCATGTCATACGTCCTGCCCGGATCATTTCGCCGGGTTCTACCACCACCGGGCCGGTTTGGAAACAAAACCCGCAGCAGCCTCGAGCACATGGGCGTGATTCAGCAGGTCACCCTCTTCCCAAGGCCGCCCGATCAGTTGCAACCCCAGCGGCAGCCCCTGCGCATCGAGCCCGGCGGGTACCGAGATACCGGGCAGCCCGGCAAGGTTCACCGTCACCGTGAAGATGTCGTTGAGATACATCGCCACCGGATCGGCATCGCTCATCTCGCCCAGCCCGAAAGCCGCCGACGGGGTGGCAGGTGTCAGGATCGCATCGACGCCATCGGCGAACACAGTTTCGAAATCGCGCTTGATCAGCGCACGCACCCGGCGGGCGCGGTTGTAATAGGCGTCGTAGAACCCGGCGCTCAGCACGTAGGTGCCGACCATGATGCGCCGCTGCACCTCATGGCCGAAGCCCTCGGCGCGGGTCTTTTCGTACATCTCGGTAACGCCGTCGCCATGGGCCAGCTTTGCCCGGCGACCATAGCGCACACCGTCGTAGCGCGCCAGGTTCGACGAGGCTTCCGCCGGGGCGATCACGTAATATGCGGGCAGCGCATATTGCGTGTGCGGCAGCGAGATATCGACGATCTCGGCGCCCGCATCGCGCAGCATGTCGGCACCCTCGGCCCAGAGCTTCTCAATCTCGGCAGGCATGCCGTCCATGCGGTATTCCCTAGGGATACCGATCTTCCTGCCGCGGATGTCGCCGGTCATCGCCGCCTCGAAATCCGGCACGGCAAGCTCGGCGCTGGTCGAATCCTTGGGGTCATGCCCCGCCATGGCGCCCAGCATGATCGCCGCGTCGCGCACCGTCTTGGTCATCGGCCCGGCCTGATCCAGCGAAGAGGCAAAGGCCACGATGCCCCAGCGAGAGCAGCGCCCATAGGTGGGCTTCAGCCCGGTGATGCCCACGAAAGCCGCCGGTTGCCGGATAGAGCCGCCGGTATCGGTTCCGGTCGCCGCCAGGCAAAGATCGGCGGCCACCGCGCAGGCAGAGCCGCCAGACGACCCGCCGGGGGTCAGGTTCGCGGCGTCATTGCCGCGCCGCCACGGGCTGATCACGTCGCCATAGGTAGAGGTCTCGTTGCTGGACCCCATGGCGAACTCATCCATGTTCAGCTTGCCCAGCATCACCGAGCCCGCATCGAACAGGTTCTGTGTCACGGTCGATTCGTATTGCGGCAAAAACCCGTCGAGGATCTTGCTGCCGGCCTGGCTCGGCACGCCTTTGGTGCAGAAAAGATCCTTGATCCCCAGCGGAATGCCGCACATGGTCGGCGCCTGGCCTGCAGCGATGCGTGCATCCGCCGCCTGCGCCTGATCCAGCGCAATTTCGGGCGTCTTGTGCACGAAGGCGTTCAACGCATCCGCCGCGTCGATCTCTGCAAGGCACGCCTCGGTCAGTGCCACCGAGGACACCTCGCCGCTGCGCAACTTGTCGCGCGCCTCGGTAATGGTCAGCCTGGTCAGTTCGCTCATCACTCGACCACCTTCGGTACTGCAAAGAAACCCTCGCGCGCATCCGGCGCATTCGACAGGATCCTGTCTTGGTAATCCCCGTCCGCGACCACGTCCTGGCGCCTTTTCAGACGCATCGGCGTCACCGACACCATCGGCTCGACGCCTTCGACATCGACCTCGTTCAGTTGCTCGATAAAGCCGAGGATAGTGTTGAACTCTTGCGCCAGCGCCGGCAGCGCCTCGTCTTCGACCTTGATGCGGGCGAGTTTGGCCACATGGGCGGCGGTTTTCAGATCAATCGACATGGCGTGCCTTTCGTCGCGAACGCAACGCCTTTACCTCCCCGCCCCCGCGCCTGCAAGCATGTGGCGGCGATAGACCTCGATCATCCAGCCCAGCATAGTGGCGTTCAGCAGGTGCCATACGAAATGCGTGCCCAGCGGAACCGCGGTACAAAGCGGCATGTCGAGGCTGCGAAAGACCAGCGAGACAGTCAGGATGGCCGCGCCCAGCGCCAATCCGCGCGATGTGGCATATGTGCGGTTTCGCAGGGCGACGGCGTAGATGGCGATCAGCAGGGGAACCGGCCAGTAGACGGCGGATATCTCGAAGAACGGCAACCGGGTGAAGAGATAGCCTGATGCGATGCTGTAGGGCACAAAGACCAGCGTTGCCGCCCCGGCCAGCCATGGTTTCATGGTCCAGAAATGCAAATTGGCGACATGGACATAAAGCAGCACGAAGAGCCCGATCGGCACCGTGTCGGCCAGCCCGGTCCAGGCCGTGGCAAAGCTGTGAAACAGAAAAGAGCCCAACCCGATCGCCGCCAGCAGCGCCACCATGGCGCGCGCCAGCGGCAGCGGCAGCGGCGCGGCTCCGAGCCGCCGCCACATGACCCACGCGGCCAGCAAAAAGGCGGCATTGGTCGCCGCATTCACCGGCTCGGCCCAGAACTCCGGTCCCAGACGTTCGCAATAGGCATCTACCGCCCGGTTCCATTGCATCGTGACAGTACCGCCCTTGCTGTTATCCTTGCCACGAACAAGGATAAGGAGGTTCCCAATGAAAATCACCTGGCTTGGCCACGGATCGTTCCGCATCGAGATCGAGGATCAGACCCTTCTGGTAGACCCCTGGCTCACCGGCAACCCGATGCTGCCCGAAGAGAGCCACGAAGCGGCGGTTGCGGGCGGCACCCATCTGATCCTGACCCACACCCATTTCGATCACGTGGCCGACATGCTGCCGCTGGCGCGCCGGCTGAAGATCCCGGTGGTGGGCCAATACGACCTGATGGCCTATTGGCAAGAGCACGAGCACATCTCCACGCTCGGCTTCAACAAGGGCGGCACGGTAGTGCTGGGCGGCGTGGCGCTAAGCATGGTGCCGGCCTCGCATTCCTCGACCTTCCCCACTCCCGAGGGTCTGCGCCCGGGCGGAACCGAGGTCGGCTACATGATCCGCGGCCAGGGGCACACGGTCTATATCTCGGGCGACACCGCGATCATGGCCGACATGGAATGGATGGCAGAGCATTACAAACCCGATATCGGCATCCTCAGCGCGGGCGGCCACTTCACCATGGACATGAAGGGCGCGGCCTATGCCGCGAACAGGTATTTCGACTTCGACACGGTGATCCCCTGCCACTACCGGACCTTCCCGATCCTGGAACAATCCGCCGGCGATCTGAAAGCCGGCCTGCCCGGCGTCAGGGTGATCGAACCCGAGGTGATGCAAGCCATCGAGATCTGACCACCGGCCCGGCCCGGGCAACAGCGCGTTGGTTTACCTGCCCACCCCCAGGCATCGGCCCGCGTCGGCAGTTGAAACGGAGAGATCACCAGCCACTTGCCCGCCCGCCCGAAGCCAAAGGCGAGGACGGGCTCAAGCAAGCGTGCGCAAAGCGCACTCAATCTTGACCAATGGGGCCAGTTGACCGAAATCAAGGCTTCTTTGGGCCGTCCGGGATACAATCCCACTGTCGGTAAATGTCGAGGGAACGCGTGTCTGACAAATCCTCGACGAATTGGGGGCAGATGATGGGTTTTGAAATCTCACAAACTGAACAGTTTTCTCTAACCGGCGCGCGGTCGGTTGGCGGTTTGCGAACAGGGCGGGCATGGTTGACGCCAGTTCTTGGCGCATGCCTGGTGGCGCTGCCGTTGCTTGCGTCGGCTGAAACCAAGAGCTTTGCGTTGACCGGGTTCGATGGCGTCTCGGTGTCTGAGGGCATTCATGTGGTTGTCGACGTCGGCGAGAGCTTTGCGATAACGGCCGAAAGCGATGATCCGCGGCAGCTTGAGCGGCTTGAGCTTGATGTCAGGCGCAACACTTTACGGGCGGAAATGGACAGCAAGCTGTTTTCGCTGGTTCGCACCAAGGGCTGGAAGGTGACCGTGCGGGTCTCGATGCCCGAACTGGTCCAGGCCGTCACATCTTCGGGTGCCACGCTGACGGCCGATGAGATGTCGGGTGCAGCACTTGAGTTGAACGCCTCTAGCGGGTCCTCCATGGAAATCGGCTCGGTCAAAGGCGAAAGCATCTCGGTGACCGCCGCCAGCGGGGCGCGAATTGCGGCGTCTGAAGGCGACTGCTTGCACCTCAAAGCCGAACTTTCGAGCGGCTCGGAGTTGCGGTTCAGTGCCGTGGAATGCGGCGTCGCCGAGGTCAGTGCCAGCAGCGGTTCGACAGCCGGGGTTTTCGCCGACAAATCGATCGACGCCAGTGCATCCAGCGGCAGTACGGTGCAGGTCTTTGGCGAACACGAGAAGATCGAAATCGACTCGTCAAGCGGCGGCAGTATCGTGTTCCCATAGCGCCACGGCCTACCGGGCTCGATCCGGTGCACCCGCGCGAAATGCGGGTGCACAGGTGGGCGATCTGAGGCGGTTGGTTCAGCCCCAGGCCTTTTGGCCCGGGAGGGCAATGCTTGCGGTCAGCATCCGCCCGCAACCCGCAACCCGCCGAAGAAATCCTTCAGCAACGCCTCGGCCTCGGCCTCGCCAATGCCGCCATAGACCTCGGGCACATGATGCGCCTGAGGATGCGCGAACACCTGCGGCCCTTGCGCCACGCCGCCCGATTTCGGATCGGCCGCGCCATAACAAAGCCGTGCGATACGGGCAAAGCCGATGGCGGCGGCGCACATCGTGCAAGGCTCCAGCGTCACATAAAGCGAATGCCCCGGCAGCCGTTCCGACCCCGCCGCCCGGCAGGCGGCACGCAGGGCCAACATCTCGGCATGCGCCGTCGGATCGTTCAGCTCACGCGTCCGGTTGCCCGCCGAGGCCACAACTGCGCCGCCCGGGTCCACCACTACGGCTCCCACCGGCACCTCGCCGCGCGCTGCCGCCGCCCGCGCCTCGGCCAGCGCCCGATCCATGTGGCTGTTGAACCCGCTCATGGCCCCTCATGCCCCGCGCAAACGGGATTTTCCAGAAAATCCTGCCCCGGGCGAATTCCTCGCGAAGAGTTTGCCCAACGCGCGCCGGTAGGATAGGGCCTGCCGCATGGCCGAGAACACCCCCAAAGGCGACCGCATCGCCAAGGTCCTTGCCCGCGCCGGCGTCGCCAGCCGGCGCCAGGCCGAGCGTTTGATCGAGGCGGGCCGCGTCACCGTGAACGGCGCGGCCATCGACAGCCCCGCCCTGAACGTCACCGCCGCCGACCGGATCACCGTCGATGGCAAACCGCTGGCCGCTGCCGAACCCGCGCGCCTGTGGCTATACCACAAGCCCGCCGGGCTGGTGACCAGCGCCCGCGACGAGAAAGGCCGCAAGACCGTGTTCGACGCCCTGCCAGAGGACATGCCGCGAGTGATGCCGGTGGGCCGGCTCGACCTCAACTCCGAGGGGCTGCTGTTGCTGACCAACGATGGCGGCATCAAGCGCAAGCTTGAACTGCCCTCGACAGGCTGGCTGCGCAAGTACCGGGTGCGGGTCAACGGCAAACCCGCCGACGCCGCCCTTGCCCCTCTGCGCGACGGGCTGGTGATCGAGGGCGAGCGGTTTCAGCCGATGCAGGTGACGCTGGACCGGCAACAGGGCGCCAATGCCTGGCTGACCATCGGCCTGCGCGAGGGCAGGAACCGCGAAATCCGCCGCGCGGCAGAGGCGGTGGGGCTGGCCGTCAACCGCCTGATCCGGGTCAGCTTTGGCCCGTTCCAGCTTGGCAACCTCAAGCCCGGCGAGGTGCAGCAGGTCAAGGAACGGGTGCTGAAGGACCAGCTTGGCCTCGGAACCAAACCCGATGCTGCGGCAAAGCCCGGATCACGCCGGCGGCAAAAGCCCGATGGTCCTTCGACTGCGTCACGGCCCGCGCCGCGAAAAGGCACGGCAAGGGACCGGTGAGCGCCCGCTCAGGCGCCAGCCAGCGCCAGAAGCCGCATCAAGGCCCGCTCTGCCCGCGCGGCGCAGTCCGCCTCTGACGGCGCTGGCAGCGCCCCGATTGCGCGGCGGATCTGTTGGTCGCCGACCAGCAGGTCAAGGTAAAGCGCCACCAATTCGCCAGTCTCGCCCGCCCGCAGCACGTCTGCCGCCTGTGCCTGTGCCATCACCTGCCCGATCAGCGGCGCCACAACGCCGCGCCCGGCCCGGGTGAGTGCCGCGCCCAACTCTCCGCCGCCATCCGCCGCCGCCGCCCGGTTCAGCGCAACCGCCCGGTCACCGGTCAACAGCCCCAGCAGCATCGGCCCCAGCGCCTTCAGCGTTTCCAGCGGCGCCCGCCCAAGCGCGATATTGTCCTCCAGCAGACCCCGGACCTCGGCGGCATTGGCCTCGATCAACGACAAGAACAGCCCCTGCTTGTCACCATACCAGCGATAGAGCGTCTCATTGGACGCCCTCGCCCGCCGGGCAATCGCCAGCATCGACGTGCCGGCATAGCCCTTTTCCTGCAGCAGTTCATAAGCGGCGCTGTCGATCTGTGTCCGCCGCGCCGCGCGATTTTCCTCTTTCACATGTCCCCTCCCGGCTTGACACTGGCCGTACACGGGGTTACGTGTACATGCAACCGTACACATCAATACGCTTTTGGAGACCTCCATGCCCCCACCCGACCGCAACGCCCAAGCTGCCCTTGCCGTCCTGATCATCCTGCAGGTGGTCATGCTGGCCGCGCTTTTTGCCGGGGTGCCGCCACATCCGCCGGCCAGTGTGGCGCCGTTCGGCATGGCGCCGTTCCTGGCCGCATCGCTCTCGGCAGCCACAGCAGCGCTGATCCTCGGCCCCACCGCATCGGTGACCGGCCGCACCGTCTGTGCGCTCGCCATCGCCACGGCGCTGGTGTCGTTCGGACCGCACAAAATCATCGACCCGGCTATTGGCTCGATCTGGCCCGCCGTGGTGTCCGCCTGGGCCGCGATGGCGATGCTCGGGGCAGCGCTGCTTCGCGCCCTCTCCGTTTCGTCGCGCGCCGGTGATTGCGGCGCAACGGCCCCCTAGGAAACCCAGTTCCAGGAAATTCCCAGATGCCCAACCCTATTTCGGCCATGTCGACCATGTCGGTCGCCAGCGGTACACAAAACCAGAGCCCAATAACCCCGACCGCATGCTCTACCTGGCCGCGCTGGCCGCACTGATCCCTGCCGGAGCGATCTTCGGGTTCTTCCACGCCTGGGCCTGCTTGACCATGTGAGGGCTAGACACAACACCGTGCTGGCAGATGTTGAACCTGATCCGCACGGCGGGATCGGGAACTACCCTTGCCCTGACCGGCATTGCCCTGACACGCCTATGCCCCCAGGCCGCCACGGCCATTGGGGGAAACTATCGCCGTCACGAACCCTTGCCGCTGGCTCTGCTATCTGTATTCCTCTCAATCGGGAAAATGCAAAGACGGGGTCCGCACCTATGACCGAACTTCTGACATTCGAGAACCTGGGCAACCTGGTGATGCTGTGCTTTCTGCAAGCGGTGCTGGGGTTCGACAACCTGCTCTATATCTCGATCGAGTCGCAACGCGCACCCAAGGCGCGGCAGCGCTCTGTGCGCTACTGGGGCATCCTTATCGCGGTGGGGCTGCGGGTGGTGCTGCTCTTTGCCATGATACGGCTGATCGAGGCTCTCTCAGAGCCGTTTTACATCTTCAATGCTCCGGGCATCATCGAGGGCGGGGTCAATTTCGCCACCGTGATCTTCATCGTTGGCGGCATTTTCATCATGTACACGGCCGTCAAGGAGATCGGGCATATGCTGTCGGTCGACCATCTTGACACGGCCCTGACCGACAAACGCGGCAAGTCGGCGATGAGCGTGGTGATGCTGATCGTGATGATGAACCTGATCTTCAGCTTTGATTCGATCCTGTCGGCGCTGGCCATCACCGATGTGTTCCCGATCCTGGCCGCGGCGATCCTGCTTTCGGGGCTGGCGATGCTGCTATTGGCCGACGGGGTCACCAAATTTCTGGAAAAGAACCGGATGTACGAGGTGCTGGGCCTGTTCATCCTGCTGATCGTCGGCGTGGTTTTGCTGGGCGAGGCCGGACCGGCGGCGGCGCACGCGATGCATGACGACGGGTTGCAGATCCGGATCTTTGGCTATGAATTGATCCCGATGTCCAAGACCACGTTCTATTTCTCGGTCATCGTGCTGGTTATGGTCGAGGCGGTGCAATCGGGCTATTCGCGGAAACTCGCCGCCGAACGCCGTGCCGGGCAGGCCAGCGGCAATCCGCATGGTTAACGCTGGCACCCGCGCCCGGCATCGCCTATATCTTTTTGGGGCGCAAGGGGGACATGACATGACAGCAACCGGCTTGCAGAAACTGGCTTTCGTTCTGCTTATGGCGCTGATCCTCTACGCCACCATCACCACATCGGGGGGTTGAGCATGGCCCAGCGTTACGGTGCAGAGCACAGCCCCGACGGCAAGAGCGGGCACGCGCGACCGGTTTCAGGCCATGGGGCGAAATCGCCGTTTGCCGGTGCGGCGCGCACCCGGGCGGGCGGGCGCGTCAATCTGTTGTTCTTCGCCCCATTCCCGCTGATCTGGCAGGCGTTCCGGGGCGGTCCCGCCGTGCTGGTGGTCTGCCTGGCCGCATTCGGCATCCTGATCCTGGCCGCCTGGATGACCCGCGAGGGCCTCAAGGCGCAAGAGGCTTATGGCGCCCGCAAGATCGCCAAACGCCCCGCCCTGCCGCGCAAGATCCTGGCCTCGTTCCTGACCGGCGCCGGGCTGGCGCTGACCGGGCTGGCGCTGCACGGCGCGCTAGAGGCGATCGCCTTTGCCGGCGTCGGTCTGGTGCTGCATTTCCTGGCCTTCGGCCCCGATCCGCTGACCGACAAGGGCGCCGAAGGCATCGACCAGTTCCAGTCCGACCGGGTGGCCCGCGCGGTCGAAGAGGGTGAAAAGCACCTGGCGGCCATGTCGGACGCCATCCTGCGCGCCGAAGAGCGCGAGGTGACGCGGCGGGTCGAACGGTTCCAGGCCACCGTGCGCGACATGTTCCGCACCATCGAGGACGACCCGCGCGACCTGACGGCCTCGCGCAAGTATCTGTCGGTCTACCTGATGGGCGCCCGCGACGCGACGGTGAAGTTCGCCGATCTCTATGCGCGCACCCAGGATCTGCAGGCAAAATACGATTTTCTGCGCCTGCTGGACGATCTGGAAAAGAACTTCGCAGCCCAGACCGAGAAGCTGCTCGACGACAACCGTACCGATCTCGATATCGAGATTGACGTGCTGCGCGAACGTCTGGCGCGCGAGGGCGTCAAGCCGCAATCCAACGAATAATACCCGAGGAGACGAACATGTCCACAACTGCCCGAGACCAGGCCGCGGCCTCTTTGAAAGAAGTCGAAGAGCTGTCTGCCATCATCCTGCCAGAGCCCTCGACGGCACTGGTGCCGATGAAAGAGGCCGACAAACCCACCACGGCAGAGATCCAGAAACGTATGGACGAGCTGGACATGGCCGACACCAACTCGATCATCCGGTTCGGCTCGGGCGCCCAGGCAGAGCTGCAGGTGATCAGCCAGTCGATGCTGGCAGACGTGCGCAACAAGGATGTGGGCCCCGCCGGCGACAGCCTGCGCTCGATCGTCTCGACCATCCGCGGCTTTTCGGTCAGCGAAATGGATGTGCGCCGCAAGCGCAGCTGGTGGGAATGGCTGACTGGCAAACTGGCCCCGGCGGCCAAGTTCGCCGCGCGCTATGAAACCGTGCAGGGCCAGATCGACAAGATCTCCGACAACCTGCTGGGCCACGAGCACAAGCTGATGAAAGACATCAAGTCGCTCGATATGCTCTATGCAAAGACGCTGACCTTCTACGACGAACTGGCGCTATACATCGCCGCGGGCGAGGAAAAGCTGGAACGGATCGACACCGTCGATATTCCCGCCAAGGAAAAGGAAGTTGCCGACGCGCCCGAGGACAAGGGCGTCATCAAAGCCCAGGAACTGCGCGACCTGCGCGCCGCCCGCGACGATCTGGAGCGCCGGGTGCATGACCTGAAACTGACCCGCCAGGTGACCATGCAGTCGCTGCCCTCGATCCGGCTGGTGCAGGAAAACGACAAGTCGCTGGTCACCAAGATCAACTCGACACTGGTCAACACCGTGCCGCTTTGGGAAAACCAGTTGGCGCTTGCGGTCAGCACGCAACGCTCTGCCGAGGCAGCCAAGGCGGTGCGCGACGCCAACGACCTGACCAACGAGCTGTTGACGGCGAATGCCGAAAGCCTGCGCCAGACCAACCGCATGGTGCGCGAGGAAATGGAACGCGGCGTGTTCGACATCGAGGCAATCAAGACGGCCAACGCCTCGCTGATCGCCACCATCGAGGACTCGCTGCAGATCGCCGACGAAGGCAAGCGCAAGCGCGCCGAGGCCGAAGCGGAACTGCAAAAGATGGAAACCGAGCTGAAAGACACGCTGTCGTCCGCCAAGTCCAGCACTACACGGGTCGGCAAGATGGTCGGCGACGCGGTACCCGATGCCGGCGCGGATCAGGACGGCGTGTGACCCTGGCGCTCGGCAAATCCCTTGCCGGTCTGGCCGCCATTGCCCTTGCACTGGCGGCCTGTGGCCCGGTGAGCATGCGCCCCCTGCCCCAGCCCGAGCCTCAGCCACAGCCCCCCGGCCAGGTGGTGACCGAGCCATCGGTGGCCAGCCGGGCGCTGCGGGACTACTACCGGCGCATTCAACAGAATTACCAGACGCAAGGCCTTCTGCGCGTCGACGGTGGCGGTCCCGACACACCGTTTTCACGTCGCCAGCTGGTTGAAAACTTCGTTCGTATCGCGCTGTTCGAGGAGTTCTCGAATGTCGGCGGCCAGCTTGTGCGCCGCGAATCCGCCACCCGGCTACATCGCTGGGCCGGGCCGATCCGCATGTCGGTGAAGTTCGGCGACAGCGTGCCGCTGGCCCAGCGCGAAAAAGACAGCCAGTCGGTGGCGCGCTATGCGCGGCGGCTGGCCGGTCTGACCGGGCTGAACATCGTTCTGACCGACGACAACCCCAACTATCACGTCTTTTTCGTCAACGAGGACGAACGCCAGGTCATCGGCCCCGAGCTGCGCGCCATCAGTTCCGACATCGACGGCGCCGCGGTGCACACGGTCGAGAACATGCGCCGCTCGACCCTGTGCCTGGTCTTCGCCGTCGACAGCACCACCGACGGGGTCTACAGCCAGGCCGTCGCGGTGATCCGCGGCGAACATCCCGACCTGCTGCGGCTTTCGTGCATCCACGAAGAGCTGAGCCAGGGCCTGGGCCTGCCCAATGACAGCCCCCAGGCGCGCCCCTCGGT
>JAAELR010000161.1 GCA_024226455.1 Paracoccaceae bacterium | reverse complement strand
GGCACCCCGGTACACGCCTGGGCAACCGATATCAGCCAGCTCTTTACCACCGCCTTTACCCTGCGTGATCACTGCTGGCACCGGCGCGACCTGTCCGCGCGGCTGGCCGTTATCCATACCCTGGCGGATGGCCGCACGGGATCCAACTGGGGCGCGGGCACCGCCGGTATATTCCAGACCGGTCCGGTGGTGACCATGAACATCCGCAACGATATCGCCACGCAGGCCGACTGGCTGGCACGGCAGGAACCGGTCTATCTGCTCAGCCATCCATCCAATATACGCGAGCTGGCCCGCTACTGCCTGGAACAGGAAATCACCCTGCCGACCCTGCGCGAGGTGGTCACCTTTGGTGAGCTGCTGGCCGCTGAGACCCGCGATCTGGCCCGCCAGGCCTGGGACGTCGAGATCAAGGATGTCTACAGCAGCGAGGAATCCGGCACCATGGCCCTGCAATGCCCCGAGGGCGAGCATTATCATGTACAGGCCGAGGGCTACTACCTGGAGGTACTGCATAGGGACGGGCGCCACTGCACAGCCGGGGAGACCGGCCAAGTGGTGGTCACCGCCCTGCACAACCTGGCCATGCCGCTGATCCGCTATGCCATCGGCGATTACGCCGAGGTTGGTGAGGACTGCCCCTGCGGCCGGGGGCTG